>CAYXHN010000017.1:0-14424 GCA_964464955.1 uncultured Methanosarcinales archaeon | reverse complement strand
CCTCGATAAAAAAAGTAAGAGCAGGCAAGGGAAAAGCAAGAGGAAGGAAATACAGCAGAAAGAAAGGCCCTTTGCTGGTCGTATCTCCAGGATGCAAGCTGCTTAAGGCGGCAAAAAACATACCTGGAATGGACATAACAAGCATAGACCAGCTAAGCTCAGAACTGCTAGCTCCAGGGGCTGTTCCAGGAAGGCTTACATTATTCACAAAGCCTGCTGTTGAAAAGATGGAAAAAGAAAAACTATTCATGTAAGATGGCTGAAGAAAAAAAGAAAGCGGAAACAGAAGAAAAGAAAGAAGAGAAGCAGAAAAAGACAGACAGGTCTGAAGAGACATCATACTCTGTCGTAAAATATCCTCTTTCAACTGAAAAATCCATAAGGCTGATGGAATCTGAAAACAAGCTGATATTTGTGGTGGATAAGAATTCAAAAAAGCCTGAGATAAAAAAAGCAGTAGAATCATTGTTCAAGGTAAAGGTATTGAAAGTCAACACATACATATCAAACAAGAACGAGAAAAGAGCATATGTACAGTTCAGCCCGGAAACACCGGCGATAGATATAGCAACACAGATGGGATTGATGTAAATGGGAAAGAATCTGATACAGCAAAAACGTGGAAAAGGCGGACCAAGATACAGGTCACCAGGATTTAAGTATGCAGGTAAGGCTTCATATAGGCAGCCTTCTGAAAAGATCACATCTGGAAAGATACTGGACATAATAAAATGCTCAGGACATACTGCTCCATTGATAAAAGTGAAATATGACAATGGCGAGACCTCACTTATGATCGCTCCCGAGGGAGTAAAGGTGGGGGACGGGATAAAAGTAGGGTCTGGAAAGGATATTGGTCCTGGAAATATAGCTTCACTAAAAGACCTTCCTGAAGGTACATTAGTATATAATATAGAGAACACACCTGGAGACGGAGGGAAAGTAGCCAGATCATCAGGCATGTTTGCAAGGATAGTGTATAAATCAAAGAAAAAGATAATGGTAAAGCTTCCTTCTCATAAGCAGAAGGAGTTCAACCCTGAGTGCAGGGCTACTATCGGCACCATCGCTGGTTCGGGAAGACTGGAAAAGCCATTCCTGAAAGCAGGAAAAAAGTACTATGCTATGAAAGCAAGAAACAAGCTGTGGCCTATAACCTCAGCAACATCCATGAACTCACTGTCACATCCTTTTGGAGGAACAAAATCATCGCATAAAGGAAAACCAACACAATCATCAAGAAATTCACCTCCTGGAAGGAAAGTAGGTAAGATCGCACCTAAGAGGACAGGGAGGAAGAACAGGTAAATAATCAAAAATGGCAAAAAAAGAATTCACATATCGCGGAAAAAAGCTTGAAGATCTGAAAGGACTAAGCATCCAGGAATTTGCAGAGCTTGTCCCTGCAAGGCAAAGAAGAAGCCTGAAAAACGGGCTCTCAGAGCAGAACAAGATACTATTGAACAAGATCAAGAAAGGCGAGAAGAACCTCAAGACCCATAGAAGAGATTTTGTCATACTTCCAGAGATGGTAGGTATGATGATAAGGGTATATAATGGAAAAGAATTTACTCCTGTAACGATACAGGAAGAGATGGTAGGACACTTCCTTGGAGAGATGGTGTACAACAGGAAGAAGACACAGCATTCAGCTCCAGGAGTAGGAGCTACAAGGTCTTCAGCAGCCCTTTCAGTAAGATAAATAGAAAATGACAACATACAAATATTCAGCTACTGAAAAAAAACCAGAACATTCAGCAAAAGCAGTAGGCAGAGCTCTGCCTATCTCGACAAAACAATCTGTGGAGATCTGCGGCCTGCTGAGAAAAAAAGAGCTGAATAAAGCAAAGAAACTGCTTCAGGCAGTTATATCACAAAAACAGGCAGTCCCTTACAAAAGGTATAATAAGGATATAGGCCACAAGAAAAGCGTGTCTGCGGCAGGAAGATTTCCTGGAAAGGCTGCTAAAGAGATACTGGAACTGCTTAATTCAGTAGAATCAAATGCACAGTTCAAAGGACTGAACACATCATCACTTATAATATCCCATATATCTGCACAGAAGACAGGAGCATCATGGCATTACGGAAGGCAGATAAGGAGACGGATGAAGAGGACAAACATCGAGATAATAGTCACAGAAAGCCAGCCTTCAAAAACTGAAAAGCAAAAATCTCCTGCAAAAGAGAAGAAGCAGGCAAAAGAAGCATCTGCTGAGAAGGAAGGAAAAGAAGATAAACTGCCTAAGGAAAAAGAAGAGAATCAGAAGAAATCTGAGCAGAGCAAAGAAAAGGCGGCTAAAAAGCCAGAGCAATCAAATGAGAAAAAAAATAAAAAAACAGAAGATGAAAACAACAAAAGGTGATCTTTTTGATTGAAAGAGAATTTATCAAACAAAAGAAGAAAGAATTCCAGATAGAGGAATTTGTATCCTCTCAGCTTAAGAATGTAGAGCATTCAGGAACAAAGATGCAAAGAACCCCTCTTGGAGAGAAAATAATCATATCTTCATCAAGGCCAGGGCTTGTTGTCGGAAGAGAAGGAAAAAATATCAAGAAGCTTACAAGCCAGCTGAAAAGCAAATTCAAACTTGAAAATCCTCAGATCGAGATAAATGAAGTTGAAAACATAAATACAAATGCAAAGATAGTTGCAGAAAAGATAGCCGGCTCATTGGAAAGATTCGGGTTGAACCGTTTCAAGGGGACAGGGCACAAGTCACTAAGCGAGGCTATGGATGCAGGAGCTTTAGGGATAGAGATACTCATCTCAGGAAAGGTTCCCAGCAGCAGAGCAAAAAGATGGAGATTTTATTCAGGATATCTGAAGAAATGCGGAGACATCGCGATTACAGGAGTAGACAAAGCTTATGCGACAGCTCATATGAAATCAGGAGCAGTAGGGATACAGGTCAGGATAATGCCTCCCGGAACAAAGCTGCCTGATGATATAAAACTTAAAGAAGAGAAAGAAGAAAAAGTTGAAGAAGTTAAAGAAGAAGAAGGCAAGGAAGAGAAAGAAGAAGAATCTGAGGAAAAAAGCGAAGCTGAAAAAGAATCCAAAGAGGAAGAGAAAGAAGAAGTTAAAGAAGAAAGCAAGGAAGAGAAGGCTGAAGAATCCAAAGAGGAAGAATCTGAGGAAAAAAGCGAAGCTGAAAAAGAATCCAAAGAAAAAAAAGATAAAGCTGAAGAAAAAACTGAAAAATGAAGGCAAAAGATCTACGTTCAACATCAAAAGAAGAACTTAAGGAAAAATTGATGGAGCTAAAAAAGGAGCTTATGAAGCTTAATGCTCAGGTGGCTACAAGAACAACACCGAAAAGCCCAGGGCAGCTAAAACAAACAAAAAAGAATATTGCAAAGATAAATGCAATATTGGATGAAAAAAAATAACGAGGATGATATATGGCTGAAATATGTCCGCATTGCGGATTACCAAAAGACCTGTGCGTTTGTGAAACTATAGCAAAGGAAAGCCAGAAGATAATAGTGACTACAGAAAAGAAAAAGTTCGGCAAGATAAACACAGTTATAAAAGGGATAAACGAAAAGTCGATAGATATAAAAAGTCTGGCTAAAAAGCTGAAATCTGCATTCGCCTGCGGAGGAACGTCAAAAGACGGGATGATAGAACTGCAGGGAGATCATAAGCAGAACGTCAAAAAGACGCTCATCGAGCTGGGTTTTGATCCGGCGATGATAGATGTCAAGTAACCCAAAGATGAGGAACCTGAAAAATATAGTCAGGCATGAGCTTATCGGGCTGGGCATCGAGATCGTAGATTCAAAGAACAAGAGCAACGCCGGCATGAAAGGGAAAATAATAGACGAGACCCAAAAGACGCTGGTGATAAAAACAAAAAACAGCAAAAAAAGAGTGTTTAAGGACAATATCACATTCAAGACGCGGTTCGATGATCATGAACTGCTTATCAACGGCTCTCTCCTGAAAGGGAGGCCGAAAGAAAGGACCAAGACAACCATAAAATGACAAAAAACAAAAAAATGGCAAACAAGAAGAAAGACATCGGAATCAAAGTACCTTTTCCTAAAGACAGCTGCGAAGATCCGCTATGTCCATTCCATGGAGGGTTGAAACTGAGAGGAAGAACCTTTGTGGGGACTGTCATGAGAGACCTGATGCAGAAGACTGCGACCATAGAGTGGGATTATCCGTTTTTCCTTCCTAAATTTGAAAGAAGTGAAACAAGAAGGACAAAGATACACGCCCATAATCCTGAGTGCATAGATGCAAAAACAGGAGACAAAGTAAGGATCGCTGAATGCAGAAAAATTTCAAAGACAAAAAATTTTGTAATCGTCCAGAACCTTGGAAGAGAAAAAGGGTTCATAGAAAAGCTTGAAGCTGAAGAAGAGGCCAAAGAAGTGATGGAAAAGAAAGAGACAAAAGTGCAGGAAGAACCGCCTAAAGAAGAGAAGAATGAAAGCAGAGAGGGAGAAGAATGAAAGCAGTAAAATCATCAGTTTCAAAAGGACTGCCTATTGGTTCGGTGATCTCTACCTGTGACAACAGCGGAGCAAAGATGGTAAAGATAACAGGCGTAAAAGGATACAAGACAGTAAAAGGCCAGATAGCTGCTGCAGGAGTGGGCGACATGGTGATCGCTTCAGTGGTAAAAGGAAAACCAGATATCAGAAAACAACAGGTCTTTGCGATAATAGTAAGACAGAAGAAAGAATACAGAAGGCCTGACGGCACAAGGATAAAATTCGCAGACAATTCAGCAATAGTGCTGAAAGATGAAAAAGGAAACCCAAAAGGAACGATAGTAAAAGGAGCTATAGCAAAGGAAGCATGCGAGAGATGGGCAGGAGTAGCAAAGATCGCAAGCATAATCGTTTAAGATAATCAAAATGACATCAACAAAATTTTCAAAGACATGGAAGGGAAGCAAACAGCCCAGGAAGCAGAGAAAGTACAGGTTTAATGCTCCACTTCATACAAAAAATAAGTTCATGTCTTCACATATCTCAAAAGAGCTTAAGGAAAAATACGGAAAAAGATCTGTGACCTTAAGAAAAGGGGACAAGATCACTGTCATGAGAGGCCAGTTCAGGAAGAAGAACGGAAAGATAGAAAGGATAGATTCAAAGAAAGGGAAGGTATATGTTACAGGGATAGATAATGTCAAAAAAGATGGAACAAAGGTAATGATCCCTCTTAATCCTTCAAACATGATGATAACAGAACTAAACCTTGAAGACAAAAAAAGAAAAGAGTCTTTGGACAGGAAGTGATATAAATGGGAAGCGTAGTAGAAAAACACATATCAAGATTGAATTCACCTAAAAGATGGAACATAAAGAAGAAAGGGATGAAATGGGTAACAAGGCCCATGCCTGGAGCATATCCTATTTCAGAAGGAATCTCTTTGAATGTTGCTGTAAGGGACCTTATAGGATATGCAAAAACAGCCAAAGAAGTCAGGAAACTTCTTGACAAAGGGCATATTCTTGTCAATCAAAAAGAGATCAAAGAGCCAAAGCACATCATAGGGCTTATGGATGTTGTATCATTTCCAAAGATAAAAGAAAATTTCAGAGTATTTTCAGACAAGAAAGGAAAGATCATACTGAATAAGATAGATTCAAAAGCAGCCAAGATTAAGATCTGCAGCATAAAGAGCAAGACCGCTATCAAAAAAGGAAAAGTCCAGCTGAACCTGAATGACGGCAGGAATATAATAGCGGAAAAAAAAGATTACAATACAAAAGACTCAGTAGTAGTGGAGTTTCCTTCCAACAAGATAAAGGAGCATCTTAAGTTTGAGAAAGGGGCTTTGATCTACCTTACAGCAGGAAACCATGTCGGAGAGCTAGGGACGATAGACAGTGTAAAAGGGAAGAACCTGATATATAAATACGGCAAAGAGCTGCATGAGACAGATATAGATTATGCATTAGTTGTGAACAAAGAGATAGAAAAATCATTATCCAAAAAATGAATCCGATGAGAGAAATAAGGATAGAGAAGATCACCCTTAACATGGGAGCAGGAAAGGACCAGCCCAAGCTGGAGAAAGGGATGAAGCTGCTTAAAACCATAACAGGGATAAGCCCTGTAAAGACTGTCTCCAACAAGAGAATCCCTGCATGGGGAGTAAGGCCTGGGCTTCCTATCGGATGCAAATTGACACTAAGAAACAAGCCGGCAGAAGAACTGCTGAAAAGGCTTTTGGAAGCAAGAGAAAACATATTATCCTTAAAACAGTTTGACGAAAACGGAAATGTTTCTTTTGGCATAAGCGAATATATAAATATCCCTGGGGCGAAATACGACCCGGAGATCGGGATCATGGGTTTTGAAGCATGTATAAGCCTTGAAAGGCCGGGATTCAGGATCAAAAGGAGAAAGCAGCTAAAGAAAAAAGTACCTGCCTCTCACAAGATAAAAAAAGAAGAAGCAGTAGAATTCATGAAAAAGAACTTTAATGTAAAGATAGGTGAAGAAGAATGACCACATCAAGCTATAAAAAGGTATTTAAACAGCTGAAGAACAAGCCTCTGAAGCTCAAAAAATTCATAAAGCATAATGCTCCCCTGAAGAGGAGCTGCGGAAGAAGCCTTAAAACATGCAGCCGATGCGGCAGAGTGCGTGCGCATATAGACAAGTACAACCTTGACCTGTGCAGGCAGTGTTTCAGAGAGACAGCTACAAAAATAGGATTTAAAAAATACAACTAGGTGGAAAAATGTTAAATGACCCTTTAGCAAACGCATTATCAAAGATAAGGAACAGTGAAAAACTTGGAGAAAGCTCCTGCCTTATCAGGCCTATGTCCAATATGATAAAAAGCATCCTGAAGATCATGAACGAGAAAGGATATGTAGGAGAGCATTCAGTAACTGAAAAAGGAAAAGGCGGCACTATAAAAATCAATCTGTTAGGAAAGATAAACAAATGCGGAGCTATCAAGCCAAGATTTACAGTAAAAGACGGGCAGTTTGAATTTTTTGAAAAAAGGTATCTGCCAGCTAAAGGGTTCGGACTGATAATAGTCTCTACCAACCAGGGCATAATAACCCATGAAGAAGCAAAAGAAAAGAAGATAGGAGGAATACTGCTGGCTTACTGCTATTAAAATAAAATGACTATCGAACTGAAGGAAGAAATCGGAATACCTGAAAAAGTTGAAGCAAGTATAGAGAGCAATACTCTTCATATAAAGGGGCCAAAAGGGGAGACCTCAAGAAAGCTGCTTGCTCCGGGGATAGCCTTCAGGGTAGAAGATAATAAGATAATCTTAGATCCAAAAAAGAATACAAAAAGAGAGAAAAAACTTATCCAGACATATGCAGCACATATAAGAAATATGTTCGAAGGAACATTAGAAGGGCACCATTATGAGCTAAAGGTATGCTCTTCCCACTTTCCGATAACTGTTTCAGCTGATAATAATATGATTTCAGTAAAAAACTATCTGGGTGAATCTATTCCCAGGACTATGCCCCTGAAAGAAGGAGTAGATGTCAAGGTCGAAGGAGACAAGATAGAGATAGTAAGCCCTGATAAAGAACTTGCAGGGCAGACTGCTGCTTCCATAGAAAGGATGTGCTCCCCTGGGAACAAGGACAGAAGAATATTCCAGGATGGAATATATATGATAAAAAAAGCAGGAAAAGAGATATAAGATGAAAAAAGAAGAACCGGCTGGACCGAAAGAAAAGATGAAGAAAAAGAAACCTGATTTCACAAGACAAAACTCTGTTAAAAAGAGGATTGGAAACAAATGGAGGAAGCCTAAAGGGATACAGTCAAAGATGAGGCTTAAACATAGAGGCTATGTACACATATCCAGAGGATATGGGTCTCCAAAAGCAACGAGGGGCCTTTCTCCTGAAGGAAAGTCCATAAGGCATGTTTATAATCTTAATGATCTGGAAAAGGCAGATAAAGAAAAAGAAACATTGATAATATCCAAAACGGTCGGGATGAAAAAGAAAGCAGTGCTTGTCAAAAAGGCGATGGAAAAAGGCCTGTCTCTGCTTAATATCAAAGATGCAGAATCATATCTAAAAGAAGTAGAGAACATGATGAAGAAAAGGGCAGAGAAGAAATCAAAGATAAAAGAAAAGAGAAAAACAGAAGAGAAGAAAAAGAGAGAAGAAAAAGCAGAGAAAGAGAAGAAAGAACAGCCAAAGGAAAAAGACACTACAGAAGAAGAAAAAGCAGAGAAAGAGAAGAAAGAAAAAGACAAGCTGCTGGCTAAGAAAGATATAAAATGAAACTTACACTTCAAAAGAGGATCGCTGCAGAACTGCTAAAATGCGGAATCAACAAAGTAAGGTTTGATCCGGAAAGGCTGGCCGATATAAAAGAGGCTATAACAAAAGCAGATATGAATTCCCTGATCTCAGATGGCGCTGTCAAAAAATCTTCGGAAACGAGCGCTTCAAGATCAAAAGCCAGAAAAAATCTCGAGCAAAAAAGGAAGAAAAGGCAGAAAGGTCCTGGGTCAAGAAAAGGAAAGAAGACTGCAAGGCTTCCCAAGAAACGGGTCTGGATAAACAAAGTAAGGATCCAAAGAAGATTTTTGAAGGAATTAAGAGAAAAAGGCATAATCACGAAAACTATATACCAGAACCTATACCTAAAATCCAAAGGCGGGTTTTTCAGGAACAAGAGACATATAAAACTTTACCTGGATGAGCACAACATGGCACAGAAAAAATGAAAAAGAAAAAAGAAACTATCCAATTCAGAAGGAAAAGAGAAAGAAAAACAAACTACAAGAAAAGGCTAAAGATACTGCTAGCCCAAAAACCAAGACTTGTGGTAAGGCCTTCCTTAAAGAATATCACTGCCCAGATAATAGAATACCATCCAAAGGGAGATATCACTGTGGTAAATGCTGGATCAGAAGAGCTTGAAAAGCTAGGCTGGAAATTCAACAAGGGAAATGTCCCTTCAGCATATCTTACAGGCCTGCTGATAGGGCAAAAAGCAAAAGAGAAAGATATAAAAGAAGCTGTCCTGGATACAGGACTTTGCAGCCTTACAAAGGGCTCGAGAATATTTGCCTGCCTTAAAGGAGCAATAGATGCAGGACTGAACATACCCTGCTCAGAAGACATCTTCCCAGAAGAATCAAGGATAAAAGGCGAACATATCGCAAGCTTCAGGAAGATAGAAAACTTCAGCAAAGAATTTGAATCTATCAAAAATAAGATTGTCAAGGTGAAATAGAAATGCCAAAATTAAAGAAAAAACTTCCAGAAGATAAAAAAACTAAAAGAGGAACGCTTCAGAAAAATAAGAAGCTGGATGGAAAGAGGACAGAAAGGAAGTCCAGAAAAAGAAGAGAAGAAAGAGAGAACACTATGGAAGAATGGCAGCCAAAGACCCGGATAGGGAAAAAGGTCAAGAACAAGGAAGTGAAAGATATAGACTATATCCTTGACAACGGCATAAATCTCATGGAGCCGGAGATAACTGATACATTGATCCCTGATCTTGAAACAGACCTGCTGCTTATAGGCCAGTCAAAGGGTAAGTTCGGAGGCGGCCAGAGAAGAGTTTTCAGGCAGACACAGAAGAAGACTGCTGAAGGCAACAAGCCTAAATTTGCAACTCTTGCAGCAGTAGGGAACAGGAACGGTTATGTGGGAATAGGCCATGGAAAAAGCAAGGAGACTGTACCTGCAAGAGAAAAAGCGATGAGGAATGCAAAACTTAACATAATCAAGATAGTCAGAGGATGCGGATCATGGCAGTGCGGATGCAAAGAACCGCATACTATCCCTTATGAAGTTCAAGGAAAATGCGGATCTGTCGTGATAAAGCTTATACCTGCTCCTAAGGGGACAGGGTTGTGCGTAGAGCCAGAAATTGCAAAGCTATTGGCTCTTGCCGGAATAAAAGATGTATGGAGCAAGACAAAAGGAAAGACCAATACAAAGATGAATTTTATATATGCCTGCTTTGAGGCATTGAAAAAGCTGATGCAGACAAAAAGAAACCCAGAATCGATAAAGGAGATAGGCATCGTAGAAGGGGGCATAAAAGCCAAAGAGCCAGAAGAAAATGAATAAAGATACCCAAAAGGAAAAAAAGGAATCAAAGCCATCGGATAAGATGGTTGCAATAATAAGGGTCAGAGGAAAGAATAAGATCAGCAAAGAGATGAACCATACTCTTGATATGCTTAGGCTTTATAACAACAATTATTGCGTGCTTATACCTTCTACTCCTGCGATAAAAGGGATGATCCAGAAAGTAAAGGATTATATCACATGGGGAGAAACAGACGAAAAGATGCTTTCTGAACTTGTAGAGAAGAGAGGAGAAGAGTTCAAGGGAGCTGAATCTGATAAGCAGGGCAAGTTAAACTACAAAAGATTCATAGAGATAAAAGGCAAAAAGATAAAGCCTTTCTTCAGATTAAACCCGCCTAAAAAAGGCTATGGAAGAAAAGGGATAAAGGTGCCTTTCAAGCTCGGAGGAGCATTAGGCAACAGGAAAGAGAAGATAAATGAACTCATCAGGAGGATGCTTTAGATGGCCATCAACAAAAGAAAAAAGAGCTCAAGGCAGAGAGGAAGCAAGACTCACGGATGGGGTTCCATGAAAAAGAGAAGAGGAAAGGGCAATAAGGGCGGTACAGGTATGGCTGGAACAGGAAAAAGAGCAAGCCAGAGGAAACCGTCCATATGGAAGGATAAAAAATACTTCGGAAAATATGGATTTAAGAAAAAAGGGATTGTCCGGAAGATAATATCAGTCAATCTTGATTATTTTGAGCAGAAAGCAGAAAAGCTCCTCGCAGACAAGAAGATAGAAAAAAAAGGAGACAGTTATATTATCGATGCAAAGGATCTTGGATATAACAAGGTGCTGGGTACAGGCAACCTGACAAAAAAGATCAAGATAACAGCAGAATCATTTTCAAAGAAAGCAGAAGAAAAGATAGAAAAGGCAGGAGGAGAGGCCATAAAGCCAGCTAAGAAAGAAAAGCCAAAGCCTCCTGAAGAAAAACCAAAAGAAGAAAAATAAAATGTCATTAATAGACAATGTTCTAAACAACCTTCCTGAAGTGGAAGGTCCGAAGGAGAGGCGACTTTCCTTTAAAGAAAAACTAAAATGGACCGGTATAACTCTGGTGATATTTTTTATCCTGGGGCTGATCCCTCTTTTTGGATTAGGAGAAAATGCCCTTGGACAGTTCGAGTACCTGTCTATGATATTGGGTGCTGAATTCGGATCCATAATCTCATTAGGGATAGGACCATTAGTAACATCATCCATCGTGCTGCAGCTGCTTAATGGGTCAGGGCTTGTAAAGTTTGACCTTTCATCCCAGGAAGGCAAGAAGAGATTCCAGGGATTCCAGAAGCTGTTGGGGCTTTTTTTCATAATATTTGAGGCTATCATCTATGTATATATGGGCGGATTATCTCCAGCCGGGGCATTTGGAGGGGCTGTAACAACAGATATGGCTCTTTTCGGCACACTGCAGATGGTGCTTGTATTCCAGCTTTTCCTTGGAGGATTGCTGATAATGTTCATGGATGAAGTGATCAGCAAATGGGGATTCGGCTCTGGAATCAGTCTTTTTATAGCGTCCGGAGTTTCAAAGCAGATATTTGTGAGGGCTCTTTCGCCTTTGCCATCTCCCACTAATCCAAACATAGCTACAGGAGCTATCCCTGCTTTGTTCCAATCCTTGTCAGCAGGAGATCCGATTACTGCAGCACTGATGTTTTCAGCTGTGTTCTTTACTATAGTGGTATTTGCCATCGCTGTCTACGGACAGGCGATGAAGATCGAGATCCCTTTGTCATTTGGAAGGGTGAGAGGTCACGGTATAAGATGGCCTCTGAATTTCATATATACTTCAAACATTCCTGTCATATTGATAGCAGCGCTGCTGGCCAACATACAGCTTTGGGCAAGGCTGCTGCAGAACTGGGGGCACCCGATACTGGGAACCTTCCAGGGCAATACTCCTGTTTCAGGCCTGGTCGCATGGATATTTTCACCTAACATAGTCGGAAAATTCATCAAGGGAAGCCTTACCGGAGCAGACATAGCACACGCAGCAGTATATCTTTTGATAATGATAACCGGAGCAGTAGTATTTTCAATATTCTGGGTCCAGACAGCAGGCATGGATGCAAAGAGCCAGGCAAAGCAGATAATGTCATCAGGGCTCCAGATCCCAGGATTCAGGAGAGACGAAAGGGTGCTGGAAAGGCTGTTAAACAGATACATCTGGCCATTGACAGTGATGGGTGCGATAACTGTGGGATTTTTGGCAGCTACTGCTGATCTTACAGGTGCACTATCAAGAGGAACAGGAATACTGCTTACAGTAATGATAATATACAAGCTTTATGAAGAGATAGCAAAACAGCATATGATGGACATGCATCCTATGATGAGAAAGTTCATGGAATAACGATCAGAAAACAAACTTTTAAAAAGCATGATAAATAAAAAGATAAGATGGTATTCAACTCATTGTTAGATCCAGTATTCGGACCATTGCTCAACATAAATCCATTTTGGGCAATAATGACGATCTCGCTAGTGCTTGCTACGCTGATCACTCTTGTGTATAAGTGGATGACTGACCAGCATCTGATGAGGACTCTCAAAGAAGATATCAAGGGTTTTCAGAAACAGATGAAAGAGCTTAAGCATGATCCGAAAAAAGTGATGCAGGTCCAGAAGAGGGCTATGGAAACAAACATGAAGTACATGATGCATTCCATGAAGCCCACATTGGTCACATTCATCCCGCTGATAATAATTATCGGCTGGCTTAGCAGCAACCTGGCTTATGCTCCAATAATACCAGACAGTGAATTTACTGTAAGTGCTGTATTTGAAGAAGGATCAGATGGACCTATAATGCTTTTGGAAACTGAGGGACTGAAGCTATTATCTGAGGAAGAACAGACCATAAGCCCGTATAAGAAAGAAGGATTTTTTTCATCTGAGAACCTGGGAAAAGCTGACTGGAAGCTAAAAGGTCCCACAGGGGAATACCTCCTTGAATTTGAGTATGAAGGGGAAAAATATAAAAAAGAACTGCTGATAACAGAAGAACAGGCATATAAAGAGCCTGAAAAAGAGATAGAAGACAGCGAATTAAAAAAATTAAAGATAAACAATGAGAAACTAAAGCCCCTGAACCTTTTTGGATGGGAGATAGGATGGCTTGGAACATATATAATATTTTCAATAATCTTCAGCATGTCTTTGAGGAAGATACTGAAATTACATTAACGGAGAGAAGATAAAATGGTAGGACAAAAAGCAAAAGGAAAACAGAAGATACAGGGAGAAGGAAGATACGGCAGATATAAGAGCAAGAAGTCTTACAGGATGGTATTTGTAAAAACACCTGGAGGAGAGACTACAACACATTACAAGAAGAAGAAACCTGTTGCTGCTAAATGCGCTTCATGCGGTGCAAAGCTTCCAGGAATCTCAAGAGAAAGGCCATATAAGATGCAGAATATGCCAAAAACAGCAAAGAAATCTGAAAGGCCATTCGGAGGATATTATTGCAGCAAATGCGCAAGAAATGAGATAAAGCAGGAGGCTAGAAAATGATCGAAGTAGGAAGATTATGCATAAAGACTGCAGGAAGAGATTCCAGGAAAAAATGCGTCATAGTTGATGTTTTAGATGATAATTTTGTCACTATAGATGGTGATGTAAGAAGGAAAAGATGCAATATAAACCATCTTGAGCCCTTAGATGAAACTATCAAGATAAAGAAAGGTGCTGGCCACCCGACAATCGTTTCTGAATTCAAGAAATTAGGAATAGATATCAAAGAGAAGAAATCTAAAGAACCGAAAGAAAGGCCTAAAAAGACCAAACAAAAAAAGGAAAAACCAGAGACAAAGGCTAAGACAAAAAAGAAAGGCCCTGAAGAAGAAGGTCTTGCAGGAAAGCTTGAAAAAGATAAAGCTAAAAAATAAATGGCATGGAAACAATTTGAGCTTATAGAACCTGCAATAAAAAAGACAAAAAAGCTTATTCTTCCTTTTAGCATAAAACTATGGCTAAAACTTGCTATAGTGTTTATACTTGCAGGGGGCATGAGCAAAGGACTGGATCTACCTAATATGTTCAGGGTTTTTTCTGAATATGCTGAAAGAGGTATGCCTCTTCTTGAAGCAATATCTCAAAATATCTCTGCAATAATTATTGTTGCTGCAATATCTGTTCCATTTGTGATCCTGATCCAATATGTTTTTTCTGTATTCAGATTTGTCTATCTGGATTTTTTAGATACTGGAAATATGAGCATCAAAAAAAGTTTCAGAAAGATAAGAAAGATAGGGTTCTCATTCTTTCTTTTCAATATTATCATAATTCTGATTACGGCCCCGATATTTATTTGGCTGTTATATAATCTGATGGTCCTTGTGGTAAATGATAACTTC
>CAYXHN010000016.1:0-14554 GCA_964464955.1 uncultured Methanosarcinales archaeon | reverse complement strand
AACAGATGTCAAAGCATCTTTCTATCTCATTTATAAGAAAAGACCTATGTTTTTCTAACAGATCTTTTGCTCCAGCTGCCCTTAAGCTTCTGATCAGGAAAGCAAGAGAATCAGGAGCATAGCTGAAAACATCAAGTACTTTTCCTTCAGAGGTTATTGTTGTGGTGATCCGATCATTGTCTGAATAGATTCTAAGGGCATATTCAAGGCTTTTCAAGACCTCTATCCTATAACCCAGCTTCAGCAAAGAATCAACACACCACCCAAAGTCTCTGATATAAAACTCATTGAAATGGCCTGTACTTACCTGAAAATATCTTCCGTTCCAGCAGTCATTTACTATCTGTCTGCATATATGCTCTGCCCCTCCGGAATATTCCTTAAATCCTTTAAACCTTAATTTCAGGCTCCTTGCAAATATCCTAGATGCTTCTTTTATATGCAGATGGTTTATCATCTTAATTGAAAATAAAGCGCGCCTGGAGAGATTCGAACTCTCGATCTTTTCCTCACTGCAGGATGTTAAGACACCCTATAGGAGGGAAACGCCTTATTTGTCCAATATTCATCCGCTCTTTACAGGGGACTCCGGTCGAAAGCTAGGAGTCGCCTTTCGGTGTCAACGGACAAAACTGTTGCCAGACTAGGCTACAGGCGCGTGATAATATTGAAATTTTAACAATATTTTTAAACCTTATTGTTTTTATATGGTCTAAGAAGATGTATACTATAAAACAAGTTCCTGAAGATTTCATAGTTAAAGAGATTCCAATGTTTGAATTGGAAGATAAAGGAGAATATTCTTACTTTATGCTTATCAAGAAAGATTATACTACTGTAAAATCCTTGCAGTCAATATCGTCCAGATTGAACATACCTCTGAAAAATATCGGATTTGCAGGAAATAAGGATAAAAGGGCGATCACAGAGCAGATGATATCCATAAAACATCTTAAGCCTGAAAAAGGGGAAAATCTTGACTTGAAGGATATAACATTGAAGTTTATAGGCAATGGAAGCAAGCCGATCTCATTAGGAGACTTAAAAGGGAACAAGTTCATGATAACTATGAGAAATCTTGACTCAAAAAAGATAAGGTTAAAAAATCCAAAAAATATAATAAACTATTTCGGGCCTCAAAGATTCAGCAGGAACAATGCAGAGATAGGAAAAGCACTCGTAAAAAAGAATTTTAAGAAAGCAGTTGAGGCGATGGACAATAAAGAGGTAAGATACTATATAGAGGATAACCCAGGGGATTACATAGGAGCATTGAGAAAACTTCCTTTAAAGACAAGAAAGATCTTTATCCACGCATACCAAAGCCTCATATGGAACAAGACAGTAGATGAATATTCAAAAGCAATGCCCTATAAGAATGAATCAATCCCCATCATGGGATTTGGTACTGAGATAAAGAACAGGGATCTAAGGCCGATAATCAGGAAGATAATGATGCAGGAAGATATAACCCAAAGGGATTTCATAATAAAGCAGATGCCTGAGCTTTCTGAAGAGGGATCAGAGAGAGATATGTATCTCACACCTGAAAACTTCACAGCAGTCCCTGATAAAGATGAACTGAATAAGGGTAAGTACAAGGTAATTTTAGAGTTTTCTCTTCCTAAGGGAAGCTATGCCACTGTGGTCATTGAACATCTTTTCCAAAAGTAGAATTATAATGGCTTTCCAGATCATGTATAACGTGGTCCATTGAAAAATATCTTCTGTCAGGATCCATATCCATACATTTCAGGATTATATCATTAAGATCCTCATTCACTATATCATTTATATCATCTATAGGTTTTGGCTTTGTCTCTGCCAGTCTTGAAAGATATTTTTTTCTACTATCCTGCAGCTGATTATCTAAGCCCACCTTTCTTGGATACTCTCCGTTTACAAGTTCATAGCAAACAACTCCAAAAGAAAAGATATCTGTTCTCCTATCTGCCTGGTCAGGATTTTTTATCTGTTCTGGAGACATGTAATTAGGGCTCCCTACAATAGAACTCTCTTCCTCGGAAGTATGAGGAGCGACCCATCTTACAAGGCCAAAATCAGTAAGTTTTATTATCCTCTCCCCTTCAAATGTGCTTGTATCTTTGTTATTCACCACATATGTCCCTTTTGAAAAAAGTATATTCTCTGGCTTTATGTCTCTGTGTACGAATCCTCTATCATGGATGCTCTTAAGGATATATGATATATCTTTCATCATTGATATCCTATCTTTAACAAGATACTCTTTGGGATTTCTTTTGTCTTTTTTTGGATTTATTATGTTTCTTAGGCTCATATCATTCATCAGCTCTGTGGCCATAAATCGGTATTCCCCAAACTCCCCAAAGTCATATACTTGGACGATCTTGTCAGGCAGTTGTTTTGATAATGAAGACTGAAGAACACATTCCTTGCTAAACCTTTTCTTATATTCTTTCAGATCCATAGGGTCCTCTGTGTTCAAAAGGGCTGGACTCATTATTTTTATTGCGATCTCTTCAAGATTATTATATCTGGCCATTATCTCCGAACAACAGTCATAATTCACCCCTGCTCTGAAAACATCTCCGAAGCTTCCGCTGCCAAGATGACCATTAAATTCTAAAGCAGGTTTATGATTAGAAAACTTATTTGTCAATCTCTCCATATATTCTTTCAGGAGGGGGCTTTTTTCTATAGTGAAATCTAAGTTCTTTTCAACAGGGCCATTTATTTCGATCGTTTCTTGTTCATTAAGATTATCCATAAAAAATCCGATTAGCGAACGATTTATAAAACTTTGGCTTTACTTAAAAAAAGATAACAAAAATTTGCTAATGGTTATTGCTTGTCATATCTTTGCACTAAAGCCAGTAAATTTTTGGAATTTAAAATTTCACAATAAATGAATTCCTCACTGAAATTGTCAATAACAAAAATTTGCTAAGAATTATTGCTCATGCTATCTCCCCACTAGAGCTGGCAAATTTGGGGAATTGAAAATTTCACAATAAATGAATTCCTCACTGAAATTTTCAATAAGAACAAATATAAAAATAGATCACTTCCTTGCTTCCTTCTTGTTTATTATCTCTGTAGCTTTTTCAAATATCTGCTGTACAGGAAGAGTTGCATCTACAACATTTACCTTGTGGTCATATCTATCAAGTATCGGCTTTGTTTCTCTTTCATAAGTTTTCAACCTTTGCTCTATAGCCTCAGGCTTGTCATCGCCTCTTTGTATCAGCTCTGCACCGCACTTGTCGCATTTGCCTTCTTCCTTCGGATGAGGAAACCCATCAGGATTTACATTATAGACAGCCCCGCATTCCTTGCATGTCCTTCTTCCGCTCAGCCTGTAAAGAGACATCTCTTTCGGGATATCAAACACGATAATATGATCGATGTCTTCCATCTGGTCAAACATCTCTGCCTGCTCAAGATTTCTTGGGAATCCATCCAGGATGTAGCCTGTTTCTTCCTTCTTTACCCTTTCATTGACTATTCCGGCAACAAGTTCTGCAGGAACAAGATTTCCTTGATCCATGTAACCTTTTGCTGTATTTCCTAATTCTGTTCCTTCCTTTATCGCATCTCTCAACATCTGGCCTGTACCGATAAGAGGGATCCCGTATTTTTCTGCCATCATGGATCCGATAGTTCCTTTTCCTGCGCCCTGAGGGCCAAACAACAATATTTTTATCATCCTAAATACCCCACATCTTCTTTTGATATTTCTTCTTTTTCCCAGCCTTTTCTTAATTTTTCTGTTATCCTGGAAAGTTCTTTTTTTATCTCACTCCATTCTCTGAAAACAAAATTTATGTATTCGCTTGTCTTTTTGTCAGTCTCATCGACAGAAGTTTCCAGGGAGCTTTTTTCGATTACCATCATCTTCTTATACAGACTGTATATCTTGTCTTTCTCTTCCTCTGTAAAAAGCTTGCATTCATATAGGTCGCTTAATGCTGTCTCAGGGTGGAGTATACTTTCCAGTACCTTGGAGTACAGCTGTATCTTCTCAACAATCTTCCTCCTCACTTCTCTAAGGACAAAAAAAGATCCCTCAACATCGATTATCTCAAAGTCTTGGTTTATGTCTTCAAACTTTGGAAGATCATATTTTTTCCTCAATCCTTCATATCTTTCTCTTGTTTCCATTTTAAAGAATATTAAGCCTCCGGAGGGAGTTGCACCCTCGACCTGCGGCTTTCTGGATCCAATCGGACCTACAAGGCCGCCGCAATAGCTACTATGCTACGGAGGCATTAATTTATGTTTTCTTAGGAGACTAGATTGCAAAGCAACTGGGTCTCCTGGATGTGCTCGCTGACTTCTCAACTACATCCTATGAATCATAGGCATTTTTATGATTTCTGCAATCTGTGGAACCAATTAGATTCAAGGAGGTTATTTCATCGCACAGGACATTTTTAATTGATTTAAATATGCTTATTTATAAAATTTTGTATTTTTCTCTAAGAACTCTTCCATTTGGGATAAGCATGGGAAGGATAAAATGGCCCTACCTCTTCATAAGGGAGGAAAGTCTTTAGCTTGAACCATTTTTTGATATAATCCTGGAGTATGTATGCTTCTCTGTAAAGTTCAATCTTCCTTGTCTCAAAAATATCTTTCTTGTATATCCTGTTGGGAAATACCTTGTGGAAAAGTTTAAGAAAGGGATGGGTGCTCCACTTTCCACCAACATCAAACTCTATATATGCATAAACATTAACATCTACTTCCCCTTTGTTGGCCTTCATCTTTTTTCCTTCTCTCATAACCTCTGTGCTCTGTATAGCAAGAGTATGGAAATCAAGGTCAAGATGATATTTGAAATATTTGTTGCCTGTCATAGGAACCTTCTGCAATCTCCACCACCACCAATGTTCTGCTCCTGCAGGGCCATCTCTTTGTACATACAGGGTTTCATAATGGTCTTTTTTCTCTGATTTCTCAGAATAATCTACACTGCTCCAATCATATTCCTCTAGCCAATCATGCATCGCCCGGTAGAACTCTTTTAGATTGAATATATCTTTGAACTTTATCCTAAATTGTGCTGCTTGTATCGCATTATCAATATTTCTGACAGGCATTGTTTAAATAAGGCTATTTTGATTTATAAACTTTTTGTTTTAGCTTTGAAAGCCTGACATACAGCATTCTCGCAAATACTTTGATAAGTACAGAAAGAGGGATAGGTTTAGAAACAAGCTTTATCTTGTTATCCTTTATAGCAGAGATTACAGAATCTTTATCTTTTTTGCTATCTACCTGTGTATAAGTATACCCTATTTGCTCAAGGATGTGAGCATCAGAAGTGCCGATTACAGGCTTATTTAGCTTTTCTACAAGATTCATCATCTTGTTGTTAAAAAAATTTGAATATCTTCCGCAGTAAAAATGAGAATACTCAAATCCATCAAATAGCTCTTTGTGTCTTAGTACCTTTTTTACACTAAAGCATTTATATCTTGGATAAAATGCATGTGGCACTATCACTGCATTATTTTTATCCTTTACTTTTTCAAGTTCCTTAAAGCTTCTTGGAACTTTCAGTGTATTTAGCACCAGAACATGTCTTTTTTCTATTGTTGCCTCAACTCCCGGAATAAGAAGTATCCCTTTTTTCTTTGCAAAATCTGCCAGCTTTTTATTGTACAGGACATTATCATGGTTGGTTATTGCAATAACATCATAGTTTAGTTTAGAATAATGCTCTATAAGTTCTTCAGCACTGTATGTGATATTGTTCCCTTCGTTTCTGTCTTCTTTTGTATGGGAATGGAAATCTGCTTTTAGCATGGAAAAACCATAAACGCAAAACTATTTAAAGGTATTCCATTTTAAGGCAAGCAATATGTTAGTGGGTGTCGTTGGAAAACCTTCATGCGGAAAATCAACATTTTTTAAGGCTGCAACCTTGGCAGAAGCAGATATAGCTAATTATCCCTTTACCACGATAAAGGCTAATCATGGTATCGGCTATGTGAAGGTCGAATGTGCTGAAAAAGAATTCAATGTAAAGTGCAATCCTCGTTTCGGCTATTGCATAGACGGAACAAGATTTGTTCCTGTGGATATGATAGATGTTGCAGGATTGGTTCCGGGAGCGCATAAAGGCCTGGGAAGAGGAAATGAGTTTCTGGATGACTTAAGACAGGCAGATGTGCTTATACATGTCATTGATATATCTGGCTCTGTAAATGAAAAAGGAGAACCTGTCGAACCCCTGTCTTATGATCCTGCTAAAGATATAAGATTCCTTGAAACTGAAATAGACATGTGGTATCTTGGAATAATAAAAAAAGGCTGGGAGAGATTCTCAAAACAGATAGAGCAGGAAAAAAGAAATGCAGTTGATGCATTAGAAAAACAGTTAACTGGTCTCGGAGTTGATGCAGACACCATAGAAAATGTTATAGGCCTGCTTGATCTGGATAAGGAAAAGCCAACAACATGGACTGAAGACAATCTCAGAAATCTTGCTGTAGAATTGAGAAAAGCCACTAAGCCGATAGTCATAGCGGCGAATAAGATAGATATTCCTGGAGCTGAAAAAAATCTTGAAAGATTAAAAAAAGAATTTCCTGAATATCTGATAATCCCCTGCTCAGCAGAATCAGAACTTGCATTGAAGGAAGCAGGAAAGAATGAACTTATAGATTATATTCCCGGGGAGAAAGATTTTGTTGTGAAAGACAAATCAAAACTTTCAGATCAGCAGAAAAATGCCCTTGAATTTGTAAAAGACAATATCCTTGAAAAATATGGTTCTACCGGAGTTCAGCAGGTCTTAGATGATGCAGTATTCAGGTTTTTGCGATATATTGCAGTATTCCCTGGAGGAGTGAACAAGCTGGAAGACAAGGACGGCAATGTGCTTCCTGATTGTTTCCTGCTTCCGCCAGACTCTACAGCTCTGGACTTTGCCTATGAGATCCATTCAGATATAGGTGACAATTTTATAAAAGCCATAGATGTTAAGACAAAGATGGCGGTTGGCAAGGAACACAAGATAAAACATGGCGATGTCATCGAGATAGTCACATCAAAATAAAAGATGGAAAAATTCAAAGAGATAATCAAAAGATACAGCCTTGAAGACAAAGCAGAAGAGATTGCAGAGTATATTACATCTAAAAAGAAAGAGCATTTCTCATTAAAAGAATTTGCAAAAAAGTTCAATCTTAAAGAAGAGGATGCAAAACATCTGCTTGAGACTATCTATAAGGCAGTTGAAGCAAGAGAAAAATATATGAAAGATATAAAAAAAGATTGCTGATATTCATTGCTCGTTCTATTTCCGCACTAAACAAAGGTATTACAAACTTGCACTATCGCTGGCAAATTTTTGGAATTGAAAATTTTACCATAAATAAACATTCGAGCCTGAAAGTGGTAACAGTCGAAGCATAGCTTCTCGGTTCATTTCTTTATGAGAAAATTATCCCAATCGCAGCAGAGCAACAGAATATTAAATCCATCTTGTAATAAAAACTATTTACTAAAAACATCAGCTTTAAGATTGTTCGCTATGATGACTGTACTGACCAATTTATTCTTTCCGTTCCTCTTTGCCTTGTATAGGGCATCATCTGCTTCTTTTATCATGTCTGAGATCTTAAGCTTTTTTTCCATACACGTAACTAGGCCTATGCTCACAGTTACCTTCCCGTTAGGCTGTTTTTCCCTATTATCAAAATGGTATCCTTCTATATTTTTCCTTAATCTTTCAGCTATCTCATTTGCAGGTATTGATTTTGCCTCTGGAAGCATGATTATAAACTCTTCTCCGCCGTACCTTCCTACAACATCTACATCCCTTAGGTTGTCCCTGATAACAGAACTTAGATCTCTTAAGAGCCTGTCCCCTGCTGGATGCCCATTTACATTATTATAATGTCCAAAATCGTCTATGTCTGTCAGGATAAGGCTTATCGGTTTTTCAAAGCTCTCGCTTCTCTTCACTTCTCTTTCAAGAAGCTCCATAAAATGCCTCCTTGTGTATACCTTTGTCAGCTTGTCAAAGACAGCCATCTCTTTCATCTCCTCATAATGTCTTGCATTTGTCACTGCAACACTTACATGTTCTGCTACCATAGACAAAAACTGGAGGTCATCTCTGTCTATCCCTGCAGCATTGTCTCCATATATGGTTATCGCTCCGATAACATCATCCCGCATCCTCAAAGGGATAGATAACATAGAGTTATACCTACCACATACATCCTTCCTGATCCTCCTCCGTATATCGTCTACTACGACTGTTTTCTCTTTTTCTACTGCCTTATGGATCACCTTATCCTCGATATCCCTATCCAGCTGTTCTTCCCTGAACTGGTATCTCTTATCTTCCTCACCAAAAACAGTAACAGAGCAGTTTCCTGCATCAAGGCTTTTTACCATGAATTTCATTACATAATCCAGCACCTTATTTAGCTCAAGAGTGGAATTTGCCATCTCTATTATCTTATAAAGAACATTTAGCTTGGATGCTTCAGTCTTGCTCAACATATTGTTGTAAGAATAATCCATGCCAAGATCTGCAAGCATCTCGAGATAAGGCTTATATTTCTCTGGGCTGCTCTTTTCTATGCTTTCAAATGCATCATTGAGCTCTTCTTCCTCAAGCCTGGTTTTTTCAGCCAATCTCTTAAGATTTTCTGCATCTCCTGGCCTTATCCCTTCGCATATTACTGCTCCGATCTTCTCCCCGTTTGCAATCAAGGGGATCATTATATTGTCAAGTCCATAAAAACTGTATTTGACTATACTGTCGTTGTCCCTAAGAGTATTCATCCTTGCACTCTTAAATATGTCAGGGTTTTTCCTTCTGACAAGCTCAAGAAAAAAAGGGAACTTTCCAGATACATGAATCTCCTCCCCGCTTTTGCATATCGAAACTAGGGGTTTGCCGATCCTTTCAGCTGTCCTGTCCTGAATTTTCTTCCATGTTCTCAGGTCGATAGAGTGTTCCATGGATATAAGCACGCTCACCTTCTTTAAATCTTTTTCTATGGTGGGGGCAATAGAGTTACAATCTGAAAAAAAATCGCACAGGCGCTTAGAATTAGGGGGGGTGGGGTGCGCCTGCCACGGAAATCGAGGGTATTTTTAAGAGGGTATGAATATAATATAAGAGACAAGGCTTCATGAGGTCACTTCTTCTGCTTCACTGTCGCATGCCCGCCTCTTTGACTAGGAAATCCTAGTTTTGTGATGTTTTGTATCTCTTGTGCTGCATTTTTACTTTTTGCCTCCTGGATATTTGAACCGCCTTTTCTTGAATATTATCTAACCACCAACATCATTTGACCAAGTTGGTTAAGGTTTTTGTAATCGGACATGGCTTAGTTGTAGTTTGGTATGGTTGGCGTTCACCTTTTGTCCTCATCTTACACCTTTTTGCCTGCCTAACGCCCTACTTTGACAGGACTTAGTATCCTTGGTCTCTTGATATTTTTGGTTAAAATGATGCTTAACTTTCATATATTATAATATAGAAAGATTTATATATACTTTACGTACTTACAATACATAAAACACGTTTAGTATATACTTTTTGCAAAACAGAAAGCAATATGTATGCAGAAAACGTGTTTTTAGCTTGGTGCATATGCTTTTACAAAAATAAGGCAGAAGTGTATTCATCTGCTAAACAGCCATCAGATGATAATACTAAGCATCTGGTGAGGCAGATAAGATTTTTGGATTAAAAAAAGTAAAAAATAAACAAAAGAGATATTGATTAAGATGCACATGAGAAAATTAGTAAAATCAGGTTCAGCATCCCACACTGTTTCGCTTCCAAAAGAATGGATAAGCAAAAACAATCTCAAGAAAGGGGATCTTCTATATATAGATGAGCAGGACAATGACCTGAAGATATCTGCTAAAGATAAAGAGATGCCTGCAAAACAAAAGGAAAAGACGATAGATATTGACAGAGAAGTAAATTCGATAAGAAGGGATACTATTTCAGCATATATAAACAATTACACAGACTTTGTCTTTGCTGGAAAAACATTAAACCACAAACTTGAGGATATCAGGAAGATACTCCAGAATTTTCTGGCATTGGAGATTGTAGAGCAGACAGAAAAAAGACTTATAGCAAAAGATTTCCTCAATATAAAAGAATTCTCTTTAGAAAAAACAGCAAGAAGGATGGATATGCTCACAAGATCCATGATCGAAGATGCAAAAAAAGGAAAAAAACAATATCAAACATTGTACTTCAGGGATTTTGAGGTTGACAAGCTGTTCTTTCTCATGTCAAGGCTTATAAGAAAACACCTTTCAAATCCTTCTTCTACTGTAAGCCCGATAAAGGCGCATGTAAGCTGGTGGCTTGCAAAAAATCTTGAATCTGCAGCAGATGCTGCAAAAAATCTTAGCAGGATATTCTCAAAAGAAATAACAGACCTTTACGAAGAGTCAGAAGATTATTACAGAGAATGCGTCAAATCATATTTCACAAAAGACAAAGAGCTTGCAAACAAGCTTATAGAAAAAAGACTTGAGCTTCTTGAAAGATGCGACTCAGTAAAAGGGGAGCAAAGATACCTTATAAAAGAACTCATAAACAGCTCAAGGAATATAGCAAAGGTTATCTTGGATTCTCAGACAGACTAAAACCCTAGCTTTATAAAAGCTTAAATCTCTCTAAAACATAAGATGGATATAAGAAAGATCGATCCGGTTGAGATGATCAGAGGATATAAGCATAGATCAAAAAGAAAAGTAAAACAAAAACTAAATCCTAAATCAGACTTTGCAGAAATATTTGCAGATATTGTTCCAAAAAACATCAGATACAAGGGAAATAATCAATTTGAGGCGATAGACCAGTCAAGAGACCCATCTGACCATTCTATAGGCAAATATAAAAGACCATACAACACTTATCTGATATGATCACTTCTTCTTTTCCATCAGGCTTTTGAAAGTTGCCAGTATATCCACCATATATTTTCCGTCTTCAAGCCTGTACACTAAAGGTTCATCCTTGAACAAACTTACAAGATCAAGCTCATATTTTCCAGGCTTAAGGACTTTTATGCTTTCAAAATCAAGAACAACTGGCCGGTCTTCATCTATCTCCGACCCCACCAGATCAAAAACATCTTTCTCTATCTCCTTTTTCTCCTTGCTGGATAATTTTGCAGTTTCTTTTTTGGCTTGCTTCAGCCGGTCTTTCTTTATGAAGAAAAAAAGCTTAGCTCCGCAGCTGCATCCGCTAAGTATCTCCTTACTTCCGTCGTCATAAATAGTTCCGCATCTTACGCATTGGTGGGGCATTTTATACCTCTTTTATACTAAAAACTAAAAAATGATTATAACAATCATTTCCTTTTCTTTTTTCTCCTTTTACTGCCTTTTTTTGCTTCGCTTGTAAGAAGCTCAATCTTGTCAGGATCTTTTTTTATCTCTTTTACTATAGATGCAGGGCCCACTATAGTCATGCCCTGCCTATCCCCCAGAAGTAAGTTGGCTACGCTTCCCCTGAAACTAAAACCTTCTTTATTTTCTCCGTTGGGGTCTATGACAGCAAGCTCTATCCCTTTAAAATCCTTGTTTATCTCTTCCATCGTAGCCCTTATAAGTTCAGTTTCTTCTTCTTTCTTCAGCCTGCCCTGGAGCATTACGATCTTATTTTCTTTTGCAATATTGAGTATCTTTCTTATCCTCCCTACAGAAGTGAGACTTTCTATCTCGCTATAGGGCATGAATTGCAGTGTGACCATCTTATTTTACCACCTTAAATAGTGCTTTGTAAAAATCTTTGGAATTTTTTCCGTATTTTGCAGACATTCCTACAACATCATACTGAGGGAATGCAGCCTGTATCTTCTTTAGGTCTGATTTCTTGAGATCTGTCTTATTCCCTACGATCAGTACAGGGATGTCTCTCGCCGCAAGATTTCCTACGATTGTTATATTTACCTGGGAATACGGATCCTTGGTAGAATCAAGAACAATGACTACACTGTCCATATCATCAAGCCATTTGATAGCTTCAACAACACCCTTGGTGGCTTCCTTTGCCCTCTTCTTGGCTTTTTTTTCTTTTATCCCCTGCTTTAAGAAATCTTCATAATCTATCTTGGTGGCTATTCCAGGTGTATCTACAAGATTAAAGCTTAATTCTTTTCCATCTTCTGATTTTATACTGACCTGCTCTTTTACCTGTATCTCTCTTGTCTCATGTGCAACATTAGAAACAGCACTCATCTCTTCGCCAAGCCAGTCCTGGCATATAGTATTCGCTAAAGTAGATTTTCCTGCATTGGGCGGCCCATAAAGGCCAAGCTTTACATGTTTTTTATTATTAAATAGATTACCAAAAACCTTACCAAAGAAACTTTTCATAAAATCTAACATCTAAATCATCCCTCGTTTTTATTTTAATGAGTCTGTGCCCTATATAAATTTTACTATTATTTCAGGCTTAGGCTTTTCTGGATTATGGATTTTATCCTTTCAAGATCCTTCTCCTCAACCTTTTCCCTGTTTTCCATAAGTGCAAGACCCTTGCATAATCTCATAAAGCCGATTACAAGCCTTGGGCCCACATCGACAAGATATTCAGTTTCGCTTTTCTTGAGAGTTTCGATGAAACCTACTACATCCTCCTGAAGCCTTTTAGGAAATTCTACCTCTCCAGACCTTTTATTTACATAGCGGATATAATCTTTCACAAAACCTGTATCTTCCTGATTGATATCTTTCTTATTTCCCTTGACTATAGACTCTGTTACCTTCTTGAAATCCTTCCCCTCTGGCCTCCTCACCAGAAATACCAGATGAAACCTTGTCAATAATGCACTGTCAAAAGGCATCTGTTTCTTTATATCTTCAACAGTTCCTTGTTTTATAGAATCGCCTTTTGGATTTGCTGTAGCCAATATCTTAACTCTTGCATCAAACTGGTAATGCTTCCCGCCTTTATCATATGTTACAAATCCCTTTTCCATGGCATTATAAAGTCCTGCCCTGTTCTCCTCTTTCATAAGATTAAGCTCATCGATCGCACATATTCCTCCGTCTGCCAAAGGAAGAAGGCCCTTAACTATTGAACTGCCTTTAACAGAAACGACCAATCCTGCTCCAGAAGTTCCTGACCCCAGCCCAAAAGAGCTTATAGGGCTTAGGTTAAACGCACTCCTTAGTATCTCTGTTTTCCCTGTCCCCGGATCCCCTATCAGAAGCAGGTGCAAAGGCTGCCTGCTGAAAAGTTGTATCGCTGCTGCTTTTTTTATGTCCTCAAGCCCGGATATATTTGAAGCTATCATCTGGGATATAGTCTCAAAAGCATTTTCAGAAAATTTCTCATAAAGAGATTCAACTGCTTTCTCTTTTATATCTTTATTTACATTTTCTGTTTTTACATTTTTTGATTCTGCCTTGATCTGAGGAAAGGAAACACCTTGTGTAATGTTTGAATCAAGCTTTTTAGATAATATGCTTATCTTTTTCTCCTTTAGAAGAGACTTTATAAGCTTCAACCTATCCTTATCTCCTATATACTTGGATATGGAGATAAGCTTTTCTTTATCTTCTTTGTCCAATGGCTTTATTTTCCGTAGGATGCCTGTAAGTTTGTTACTCATAAATGCTCATAATAACAGGTTAAATAAAAAGCTATCGAAAAAAACAATAATATTCTGGTTTTTTTAGTTAAATTTAAAAGCAGAGCATATTTAAAACCCATATATTCAAAATGCAGAAGAAATGCATAATATGTGAAGAAAAGGCTGAATTTTATATCAAAGATACTAATACTTATTATTGCAAAGAGTGTGCCAAGGAACATTTTAAAGATATTTCTTATCTCAAAAGAGTAGAAGAACAGGCAAAAGAGCTGAAAAAAAGGATAGAAGAGAAGATCAAAAAGCAAGAGGAGAATGAGGATAAAACTGATGTACAGCCCTAGATTCTCAAAAAAAGAAAAAAAAGATCTGTTAAAAGCGTGGTTTGCTATATCTCTTGCCTTTGCTATAGTGCTCCAGGGACAGTTTGATTTTATATATGCTTTCTTTATCTCTGCATTTACAGTTGGAGTAGGGTTCCTGTTCCATGAGCTTGCCCATAAGTTTCTTGCCCAAAGATACGGATGCATTGCTGAATTCAGGAGCTATGATAATATGCTTGTACTTGCAGTCATCATGTCTTTTTTTGGATTTATAATAGCAGCCCCAGGAGGGGTCATGATACAGGGGCATATTGACAGGATAAGAAATGGCAGGATATCTTCAGCAGGGATAATAGCCAATCTTTCTATAGCATTTATATTCTTGCTGCTTTCCTTGCTTGAGCCCCTGGCAGACATAGCATTCTACGGGTTCATGATCAACAGCTGGCTTGCTTTGTTCAATCTTCTCCCTTTCGGCAATTTTGACGGAGTAAAAGTGCTTGCATGGAACAAGGCAGCATATTTCTTTATGGTGTGCGTTGCAGTGATCTTTATGCTTATTCAGGGAGTTATATGATTCTGCCTTTATTAAATGAATAATTCGGAAATTAGTTGTCACTTCTAGAGTATATAGGTTGATGCTATCCT
>CAYXHN010000015.1:0-14905 GCA_964464955.1 uncultured Methanosarcinales archaeon | reverse complement strand
TTGACTGGACAAGGTCCCTTAGATGAAGATAAAAATCCATCATGCTTGTTATGACCTCGTCATCTGAAAATATATCCTTAACCAGATATGCTTTTTGTCTTGGTGTTGAAGGCAATTCAAGTGTTTTTCTCCTTCTTTTTACCTTTTCCAGCAGAGCGTCCATACAGTTGTCTATACAGCTTATCATCCTTTACATAACGCTCTTTATGACATCTACAGTCCTTGTATATTTTAGGCTTACGAAGAGAAGATGGTCAACCCTTTTCATCTCATTCTTTGCATTATCTAAATAATCTGTCATTTTTACCAACTATATTATCCATGGCTTGTATAAAAAGTTTTGCTTTCTCGATGTGCCTTCTTATGTCTTCAGGGCTTAGGGATTTCATATTATAGTTATCAGAACATATCACAAACCTGTCCTTTCTGCTGAACTCCACAGGGCTTTTCCTGTGCTCTTCCATTATCTCTCTTATGTCTTGTATCTCGTTCGCAAAGTTCTTCGAAAGATTATGCTTGAGCATGCATTTATTCCTGAACATTCTGAACTTTCCTTCAAATGTGTCAGGAAAAGCAGGTATCCTTTTGAAAAGCCTGTCATAATGCAATATAGAGCTCATAGCATTTGTATATGCAAGAAAAAGATTTTCCATCACAGCAAGAAGAAGCTTTGAATCCTTTATAAGCGGGTAAGTGACAGTTATCATATGGTCTGCCAGTTTTATATTTTTCTTCGCATCCTCTCTTGCCGACTGAAACTGCTCCATAATATTATAATAGCGATTAGGATATAAAAATCTTGTGTTAAAAACAATATAACAAAAATTTGCTGATAATTATTACTTATCCTATCTCTGCGCTAAATTGCAGAGTATTGCAAACTTGGACTATAGCTGAAAAATTTTTGGAATTGAAAATTTTGCCATAAATGGGATGGGTATTGAATCTTCTAAAAATTCTCTGCTGAAATTTTCAATAAGAATTATTCGCTCTTAAGATTAAGTATGGCTGCGGCAATGTCTCCTTCCAACTCTTCTAATGCTTTCTCAGCCTCTTCTTCAGAAGCCCCAGTCTGCTCAACAACAGTCTTGATGTCTTCCTCGCTTATCTCAGGCCCTGTTGAAAGTTCTCTTTCTGTGATCTCTCCACTTACAGTAATCTGCTCTGTTCCCATTGCCTTGACCTTAGCAACAGTAGGATCAGTGACGACCAGTTCCTTATCAGGGCATCTGATTATAACCTCAACAGCATCTATGTCTTCCTGCTGCATGCCCATCTTTTTCATGGCCTGCTTCATCATCTTGGGATTCATTCCTGGCATCATCTTATCAACCTAGTATCATCGGGCCGTATATATGTAGAAGTATTATCATTATCATAACTACAACACATAATATTATAACATGCCCTGGCTTGAAATTTAATCTGCTCTTGTATTCATCAAAATATCTTATGAGTCCGCCCATAGAGCTGGGCATCTGTATCTTGTTGTTTGCCATTTTTTATATTCAGTGTTAACTCCTTTAAAAATATTGTGGTTATTAAAAGGTGTAGGGAAGATATAAGCCGCCTTCTGTAAGGCTTTACAGTCAAAAAGACTATAAGCAGCCTTCCTTAACATTCGACTTAGCGTATCCTAGATACTTGCACCAGCCGGGTCCTCAGGAACAAAGTTCCCAGGACTCGCCGAAAATCAAGCTTTCGGCAGGGTTTCGCCGTTTCACCAGCACTCCTGGAAACATCTATGGGGTCTCACCTGCTTTGCAGCAAGGCTTCACCATTTTCATCTTATCCAGGAACTGTCCCGTTTCTTAGCCAGAGCCATGGATCTCTCCATCTCAGGTAGCTGAATGGTAATTCGCATTCGCGCCTGGGCGGCTTTTTATGGTGGGCGGACTTTCCTCAGCGCATTAAGATATGCTTTTAAAAACCTTATCTTATATTCACTGTGAGTTAAGCTCTCCCCTACACTAAAACAGAAAATTTAAGCGTTTAAAAAGGTTTCTGATTAAAAAAGACAGAAAAGAATTATCTCCTTTTCTTGACAACCAATCCTATCCCTATTATGGCAATCACTACAGCAAGGATCATACCTGTAGTAGAAAACTCAGGCACAACACCTGTGCCATTACCATCTCCGATTAATGGGTTACCTCCCTCAAAAAGTTTACCGACCTCTTCCTCTGTCAAGGCTCTGTTCCATATCCCAACTTCATCAATCTGACCGTCAATCTCACGATCGCCAGAATAATAGCTGCTTGCTCCAATATAAAGAACCTCATTACCTGTTACTCTTGTTATGTCAGCAGACTCAGTCCAATCCACTGAACCATCTGCATACCCGATGATATGGGTTCCATTGAAAACAGCTGCAAGATGCGTCCACGCACCATTAGATAATGTATTGCTTGGATGGTTCCCATTGCCATACCAATTGTTTGACTGTCCTATCATAAACTGGAAAGAACCATCTGATCTCCATCTTAGGATATAACCTTTATTATTGCCGCCCTTGCCTATAATCTCTTCATTGTCCCCCATTTGATCTGGATTGACCCATGCAGCCACAGTAATAAGTTGCGGTTCTAAGTCTGAAGAATGAGAAACATCAACATAATCTCCACTGCCGTCAAAATCAAGTGCATAATCTCCTACCTTCCCTGTAACCCACTGAGGATTGCCTTTTAAAGTTCCATCATTACTTCCTGCAGAATCATAAGCAATCCCTCCGCTACCTTCATCAAAATCCCAATAACTCACTAATCCATCTGTAAGTGCAGCAGAAGCAAAACCACTAAACAAAACTATGATTCCTAAAAAGATTATTATTTTTTTCAATATGAACACCTCATTTTATATTATAAAAGATAAGACACTTAAATTATATATAAATTTTGTGAAAAATCAATTCATCTTAAAAACAACCATCTTCAGCATCTCTTTCCCCTGCTTAACATGATGCTCTTCTTCAGCCTTGAAATCCTCAGTCGCCGTCTCCTTAAATAATCCAGATGTTTTTTCATCAGATATTAAAGATATCTTTCCCCCTGATTTCAGGACATACTCTGCCTGATGGAAAAATTCTTTGTACAGCCCTTCCAACCTTTTCTTATCCACCCTCTTGCTAAGCCTGGGAGGATTAGAGACTATGAGGTCGATCTCATCTTTTTTGAACAGTGTATCCATCATATCTATTTCAGCTTTTGAAAACTCTACAGCATCTCCCACTCCTCCTATCTTGGAATTTGCAGAAGCAGCCTTTACATTTCTTAACTGGTCATCTATCCCAAATATCTTAAGCTTCTTGACTTCTTTTTTCTCCTCAAAATCATAATCCATGAACTTCAAAAAAGGGAACTCCTCTCTTTCAAAATAGGTTATAGGTATATCTTTCTCCATATAACTTGCTTCGATTGCTATTGTGCCGTTGCTGCAAAAAGGATCCAAAAGTGCTTCCTTGCCGGTAAAGCCGGCAGTTCTGAGCAGACTATAAGCAATAGGCCCTTTCAGGTCGAAATAATTGCTGAAGTTCTTATATCCTCTCTTGCTTATATCTCCTGAAAAATCTATCCCTATATAACAGACCTTATCAACTATAAGATTGAAAACAACAACATCCGGCTCGTCAAGATCGACTTTCCCTTGGATATGTCTTCCTGTCTCACTCTCGATTTCCTGGCTGTTGAGATCATCCAGCACTAAGCTTCTGACAGCAAACTTTTTCCATTTGATAAACTCAGAAAAATCTATCTCTCCAACATTCTTAAGATCCTCCATCTTTTCAATCTTAAAACTACCCATCAGAAGCAATATCTTATTCACGCTCTGCGCCTTATAGCTTAGCAGACAAAGGTCATCCAGTTTCTCAATATCAAAGACAACAGCATTCTTCTTTGCTTCAGCTTTCACCCCAAGAATCTCATTTATCTCCCTTACAGCGATATTTTCCAAACCCTCAAAACAAACAGCCAATCCTTTCATAAGCTTCAGTTCAATCTGGAACTATAAAAAAGTATTTATAATTGACTGATGATTTCGCTGTGATCACCCTTAATTTGATATTTGATTGATTTATGATATTTTTAGGATTGAAGATTGTAAAATAATTTCCTCCTGAAAGAAAAAGATTTTTCATACTTCTTTCCATACCCGCCATTCTCGGGTTTATCACTGATTATTTCATAAGAATTTTCAACATTCGAAGGAATGATGCATTCTGTACTGTTCAGCGCAGCATTAAGCATAATGATTTTCACAACTTAGACTTCCCTGCTGAGATTGTATTAAAGATAAGATTCAAGAAATCTTTAGTATTGGGATTGATGATATCTATACTGGCTAGCCGATTGCTGTATCTGCGATAGCTCACTCACTGACTATCTTAGCCAGTCCGGCAACCCTGTCTCCTTCAGAAAGCCTCATAATTCTTACTCCCTGTGTTGCCCTGCTCATCACGCTTATGTCTTTGGCTGAAACCCTTATACCTATACCCTTTCTGCTTATCAGCATCAGCTGATCTGTATCGACAACACACATAACAGAGACAACATCTCCGTTCCTTTTATTTACATTGATGTTCTTGACGCCCTTTCCTCCTCTGGAGATCAGCCTATATTCAGAGATGGATGTTCTCTTGCCGTAACCGTTCTCAGTAAGGGTCAGCAACGTCTGCTCATCATAAGCTATGACCATCCATATGACCTTATCTTCATTTCCAAGATTGATCCCTTTCACTCCTCTTGCTGTCCTTCCCATACTTCTAATATCTTTCTCATCGAACTTGACAGCAATCCCTTTTTTAGTGGCTATTATCAGATTTCTTTCGCCGTCAGTCCAAAGCACATTGACAAGCCTGTCATCCTCATCAAGATTTATCGCTTTTATTCCTCCTTTTCTTGGCCTGCTGAAAGCTTTCAGAGGAGTCTTTTTAACTATACCTTTTCTTGTAGCCATAACCAGATAACCTTCCTCCAGATCCTTGACAGGAACATAGGTTGTAACTCTCTCATCTTCATTCAGTTTTAACAGATTGACAATAGCTGTTCCTCTGGCTGTCCTTGAAGCAGGCGGTATTTCATGCACCTTCAGCCATCTTACTGTTCCTTTGTCTGTAAAAAATAATATGTAACTGTGAGTGCTTGCCACAAAAAGGTGCTCTATAAAATCTTCATCCTTTGTAGAAGCTGCTTTTACTCCTTTTCCGCCCCTTTTCTGCTGCTTGTAAGTATCTACCGGCAGCCTCTTGATATAACCCTTCCTGCTGAAAGTGACGACAACATTTTCTTCTTCTATAAGTTCTTCTGCCTCAAACTTCTCTATCTCTTCTTCTATTATCTCTGTCTTTCTCTCGTCTCCATATTTCTCTTTCAGCTCTAATAACTCCTTCTTTATTATCTCAAGTATGTTTTTCTCATCTCCAAGTATCTCTTTAAGCCTCTCGATGGTTTCCAATAGTGTAGCGTGTTCTGACTTTATATTATCCTGTTCAAGCCCGGTAAGCCTCTGCAGTTTCATGTCAAGTATCGCTTCAGCCTGCATCTCAGTAAGTTTAAAATTAGATGTTAATGCCTGTTTCGCCTCGCCGACAGCCTTGCTTTCCCTGATAAGCTCAACTGTCTTGTCTATATCCTTCAAAGCTATAAGCAGCCCCTCAAGAATGTGGGCTCTTTTTTCAGCCTTGGCAAGGTCAAACTCTGTCCTTTTCCTCACCATCTTCTTTCTATGCTGAAGATAATAAAATATAAGCTCCTTAAGATTCAACACCTTTGGCTCATTGTCAACAAGAGCAAGGGTATTTATTCCAAATGTTGTCTGCATCCTTGTGTGCTTGAAAAGCTGATTAAGTATTATCTCAGGATTCACTTCTTTTTTCAGAAAGATTACGACTCTCATGCCTTTTCTGTCTGACTCATCTCGGATATCTTTTATACCGTTTATCTTCTCATTCTTTACAAGATTAGCTATCTCCTCTATAAGCATGCTCTTGTTCACCATATAAGGTATCTCAGTGATGATTATATTGTCGCTTTTCTTTCCTTCCTCTACCTCTGTCTTTGCCCTGACTATAACCTTTCCTCTTCCTGTTGAAAAAGCATCCTTTATCCCTCTGTTTCCGTAAATTATCCCGCCTGTAGGAAAATCAGGACCTCTGATAGAATTCATAATCTCATCAGTCCCTGCCTCTGGGTTGTCTATTGTCTTTATTATCCCATCACAAAGTTCACTCATATTATGAGGAGGTATATTGGTTGCCATCCCTACGGCTATGCCTGCACTCCCATTTAACAAGAGATTAGGTGCCTTAGAAGGCAAAAATACTGGCTCTTTCAGGCTGCCGTCAAAATTATCCTTCCACTCTACTGTCTTCTTCTCTATATCTTCCAGCATCTCTTCTGAAAGCTTGTTCAGCTTTGCTTCAGTATTGTGATTAACAAATCCATTGGCTATAAAAGAATGGCACCTGCTGTTTACCTTGACTGAATAAACAGTTTCTTGTTTTTTGGATTTCTTTACATTGTCTACATTATCAAAAAGATATTTGTTCTTAAGCAGCACATCTATAATTTTTTTATCAGTTCTATCCACTATCTTCAATAATTTATCATAATTTTTCTCCAGATTATTATACCTGTCAAAATTGTACTTTTTTATTATATGATTATCATATTTCTTTCTTAGATAGGAATTAAGGTGGGGAATAAAATCAGTTTTGCTCATTCTAGAGTTATTCATTGAATCCACATTTTTTAGGATATCATTTTTTCTATTTGAATAGAATCCTATCTCTTCTTTGAATCTATTTATAGAACTGTATCCTGATATTATGAGCTTATAACATCCATTTCTTTTATCTTTATACGGCTTCGTTGTTACTATGCCAAAATTCAAAAGCACTGTTTTTAACTGATTTATCAGATTCAGACTTTTTGAGTTGTATGTAAGATCTATGCTTTTTCCATTGTGCCTCTTGTCGACCTTATATCTCACAGAACCATCTCCTTCAAAAAGTCCTTTCAGAAATTCAACCAATACTCCTTTAGAAGATTGTAAAACTGAAAAAGGAATTTCTTTGCCGTCAGATTTTGCCTCTGCTAGTCCAATATTTTTTAGGAACTTGACTGCTTTTTGATTGTACAGTTCAAGCTCCAGGCAATCTCTAGATATCTTTCTTTCGTATAAAGTGGCGCCTTTAAACTGATCATAGATTGTCTCCTTAACCTTATTATAAAATTCTCTGTCAGAATTATTGAATATTATCTTATTTTGATGGAAAGAACCTTCTGCAACTAAAGCACCTAATAAAAATGCTAATCCTTCATTCATTGCAATAGGGAGCTGTATATCTTTGAATCTTTTGTTTAATTTTGGGAAAAATTTTTTTAATTTTAGATTTTTCTTTGAAAATAACTCATGCTTCCTGTTGATTAAGACAATATCTCCTTTTTTTATATTTTCAATTAATTTCCACTCTATTTGTGGAACCTTATCTTTTAATGTCCAGCACATCAATGGATGATTATAAGATCCTCTCACATTATATCCTAATTTGGTGTTTAAAGATACAATCTCATGCTTGCCAGAGTTAAAAAATTTTGATGTTGAATTTTTTTTGCCGTCATAAGATAATACTTTCATATTGATTCTGGATTCCTTTTTGTCAGAAATATTTTTTATAGGCAAAATTCCTTTATCAGTCAGGATTAATGTATCTCCTGTAACGCAATACCTCATAGCTGCCGGAGAATCTCCGTCGATACTTCCGAAATTTCCCTGGCCCCTCACTAATGTATACCTTAAGCTCCATTCCTGGGCCATCCTGACCATAGCATCATATACAGCCATGTCTCCATGAGGATGATACTTTCCAAGAACCTCTCCGACGATCCTGGCTGACTTCTTGAAAGGCTTATTATGGAACATGCCCATCTTATACATGGCATAAAGTATCCTCCTGTGCACTGGCTTCAGACCGTCTTTGACATCAGGCAATGCTCTTCCTACGATAACACTCATAGAATAATCAAGATAAAAGCTCTTCATCTCATCTTCGATTATGTTCTGTGTAAGTTTCTCTTTCTTTTCTTCAGTTTTTTCTGTATCTTTGGCCATTTTTATAAGTAAATCTAACAGAAATTTAGAAAATTTCCTTGATAAAAAGAATTAGAGGTTATTTATAAAGGTTTCGATTGGATATTTGTGCTAGAAGCTCTCTAATAACTAAATTCTGGCATTTCACGGTTTCAAAAAAAAGTTTCGAAAAAAGTGCTCTCGATCAGATATTGTTTCTATATTTCTCCGGTTGATAATACCGGGACAGCTCATATATCAGTCTCAATAAATTTGCTGATGATTCTTGCTCTTCCTATCTTTGCACTAAATTGAGGAGTATTGCAGACTCGCATTATAGCTGGCAAATTTTTGGAATTGAAAAATTCAATAAAAAATATGGATGCATTGTTTATTCTTTCTTGACAATATTATCCCTGTTCACAGTAAAACTTCTGCCGCAGTAGACGCACTTCTTGCTCTTGCCCTCAATCCCTTTTTTTAGGTTCTGGTATCTCATCGTCTGTTTGCATTGAGGACACCTCAGTATCAGTCTCATCTTTCTCCCCCTTGGGCTCTACAAAACCTTCAACATCTTTCATCTCTTTATCCAACTCTTCTTCATCTTTCTCTATATCATCGATTTCCTGGTCTTCCTTTTTCTGTATATCATCTATATTTTCAGGATCAGAATTCTTTTCCTTTTCTTTCTTCAGTTCTTCTTCTTTCTCCTTTCTCATCTCTTCTTTCTTCTGCTCATGTTCTGAAATCTTCTTTTCTCCTTCGTCTATCTCTTTTTCCATCCCTTCTATCTTTTCCTGGGTTTCTCCCGACATCATGGCCTTGAAAGCTTCCCTTCTCTGTTCCCTCGAAGGAAGATCAAAATACTCAAAGAACTTCTGCGAGAGTGTAATCTTTCTTGTTCTGCCGTATACGTTTCTTGATATAAATCCCATCTCTTCCAGCTGCTTAAGATGATCATAAGCTTTATTATGCCTTATTCGGACAACTTCTGCCTGCAGTACAGGATACTTCCATGCTATCACAGCCAGGGTTTCCATCAAAGGCTTGTCCAGCTCTGTCTTTGTTACAAGCTTCTGTGCAATAGTCATGTAATGGTCTTTTACTCCCAATTTCCAGAATCCGTCTTCTTCCTCGAGACATAAGCTTCCGCCCCGGTTTTCATAATCCTGCTTAAGCTCTGTCAAGGCAGATTTGATATTTTTTGTTTCCCTTATCCCTGTAAGCTCGCTTATCTCGTTAAGGCTCATCCTTTTTCCAGAACTGAAAAGCAAAGCTTCTATTTTATTTTTCTCGTTCATCTTTTAGCAAGAGTATACTTTTCTCCTTCTTTAGCCAGTTTTCCGGCTTTCTCGAGCTTGTCCAGGAACACCTGCATCTTGTCTTTTTCAAGGCCGGTATATTTTGCCAGCTCTTCATTTGTCCTTGGCTTATTAGCGACGATTATCTTGACCATGTTCTCAAGAAGAACATTGACGTTCTTGCTAAACATCGCATTCTCGTTCCTGAGCTTCTTTGCGACTGTATCTACTTCATGAAGCTTTGCCTGCAGATCAGAAAATATTGTGCTCAACTCTACACTGTTAAGCTTCATCTCCTTTGGCTCGCTTATCTCTATGGAGCTAGGCATATAATTGAAACAGAAACTTATCAGCTTAGGCATGTCCTTGACAACTATATCCAGTTCAACAAAAGTAGAAAAAATTCCTTCACTATTGGTAACTTCTGCAAAATCAGACTTAATCACATCTATCTCAGGATCCTTCCTGATATTCTCCACATAACTCTTGATAGCATTCTCTACGTGCTCCTTTGGCTTTCCGGCTACCTCTATGATAGTTCTTGCAGAAAGATATCCCTTCTCAAGTTTTTCTTTGATATCCATTGTAAAAAATATGAGTAAATCTTGGTTTATATATCTTTCTAAAATTAGGCTCAAATTAAGGCCTATACTAAGATAAGATGAGCTGGGATTATGCAGAAGATGCCTGTCAAAACTGCTGGCTAATATCTGAATGCCAAAACAAAGACAAGAATAAAAAGCATCCCTGCGGCAATATATGGGATAAGCTTTTCTGATCTAAGCCCTGCAGATTCATATACTCTGATTGGAGTGCATTTTACATTAAGTTCTTTTTGAGCAGTTTCATCGGGCAGGTCTTTTTCAGGATACAACATCTGCTCCTGGACATGTTCAGCAATACCTTGTATGTTTATCTCTGTAGTCAGTTCTTTTTCTGTCTTTTGGTCTTCTCTTTTTATCTTTACCTTGAATTTGTAGTTTCCTTCGATATCCACATTATTGTTAAGCAAAACAACTGTCTCTTCTCCATCTTCAACATACACATTCTTCTTATTGTCCTTCCTCTCTCCACTATAGCATTTATTCCCTCTGTATGCATAGCTCCACACATCAAAGTTATATCCAGAGCCGTAATTGTTCCTAAGCATAATCTCAACACTGAATTCCTCTCCTGCATCTACCATCAAAGGGATCTTTTTTATCTCATAATCCAAAGAATTGCTGCTGCTTTCGGCTCCAGCTTCCCCGCAAACATCATCTCTTGACCCAGAGACTATAAATCCATAGCTGTTATCCTCATCAAGTCCCTCTGCATATATAAGAGATTCTCCGCCGTCATATTTCCCATCGCAGTTAGGTTTCAGGTGCAAAGGAAGTGTAAGCCCATATTCTGTATATCTCTCATAAAGGTTTGTTCTTGTCTCTTTGCTTATCCTCTTTCCATCTTCATCTTCCACCCAAAGTTTAATGCTTCTCTTGCTTGTGTCCCCTTTATAGATATCGACCCTTGCCCTTATTGTCTGTCCGAACTTTGCTTCGTCATCAGCTCCAAGGTCATAGACATCTTTGATCTCTATCCTTGATCTCTTTGCATTAATTTCATTGACATTTTTCTCTCCAGAAGAAGGCATTCCCATCTCCCAGGAATCTTCAAACTTGCTCCAGGAGTTCCCTTCTCTTGAAGTACTGTAGCTCACTGAATCTATAAGTTCGTCCATATGATAAAGCCTGATCTCTTCATAACCTTCATTGTTCAGAAACCCATAGATACATCCCACATTTACAGTTTTATAATCTTCTGCTCCTATCCTTGTATCACCGTCAGTATTCGCATCTGTTATGATTATGCTCTTGTTAGAATTATCCTCAAGCACAAGCCCTCGCAGGTCTAGCTCTGAATCTCCTGTATTGTATATCTCGACAAACTCTCCTGATATGTCATCTCCTGTAGGGTCAGGAAGGAATTCAGTTATCTCAAGTTTGCTGTAATCTATAGTTTCATTTTCAGGTTCAGGCAGCACCATCTTGACTGCAATCAGTGTTGAAAAATAATTGTTGGACATATCACTATCCTCACAGCTCAGCTCAGTTATATTATACTCGAGAATATACACTTCATTGTCATCCAGGCTGGGACTGTATGCTTGTGTTCTTTTTGAACTCACAGTTATATCTGTCCAGGGATTGTATTCCTTTATTATTTCTCCATTTAACCTTTTCACATAGCCTCTTGCACTGAGATTCTGCTTTTCTCCTTCTACTTTTTTGACCATGACGCTCCATCCTACATCTGAACTGGCATTGAAAAAGACCTTGTCAGCATCTATCTCTATCTTCCAATCACATAGGCTCTCATCTGAATGTCCATCCCAGCCAGGAGTCGGTTCAGTCTCGACCCAGCCGCTCTGCCCTTTTGTCCAGCTCAGAGAATCTGTAGAATATTCATAGCTCACATTATCTATCAGCATCATATCCTTGTCATAGAGAAAGATTTCGTCTCCATTGTTAGAAAGGCCGTTCCCTATGCTGTTATCGTCTGTATATAATCTGACAGCATCAGGAGAAACATTAAAATTGTTATACACTCTTGTCATCCCATCTGTGATTATGGCGTATCCATCTGCAGGGATAACTGTTCCTGCTCCATCGTAAAGCCCTCCTAAGATCACATCATCATCACTTGCATCTGCTATTGTCCAACCGCTGACATTAACTTCAGAACTTCCGTTATTCCTTAGCTCTACCCATTCATTTAAGCTTTCATCAGCAGCAGGATTTGCCATTACTTCTGATATGATAATCTCTGCTGAAATTGCCTCTGCAGATATAATGCATATAGCTAAGATTAGATAATATATCTTCATCAACGCCCCCAGAAAAGATAAAGAAAAGAGGGGTTTAAATAATTTATTCAATTTTGCAAAGATAACTTATTCCCAGACTCCTTCAACCTTCTCTCCGCAGGGACACATTCCATCCTTGATCTTATTCTCAACAAGACTAAACAAGCTTCTTGAGATGACTGGTTCTCCGCATTTAGGACAGTAGGTATCTTTCCAGTTCTCAGTCTCGATATTCCCCATATAAACATGATGCAATCCGGCATTTTTGGCGATTTCTGCTGCTTCCAAAAGTGTTTTTTCTCCAGTAGAAGAAACATCCTGCATAAGATAATCAGGAAAAAACCTTGAAAGATGAAGAGGCACTTCTGCTCCAAGTTCTTCAGCTATCCACATGCACATCTTTTTTATGGTCTTCATATCATCATTATATCCAGGGATTATCATATTGGTTATCTCTAACCATATCCCTTTTTTCTTCATAAGCTTCAGGCTTTCCAAGACTGGCTCTAACCATGCTCCGGTTATTTTCCGGTAAAACGAATCATCAAAACTTTTCAGATCGACATTGGCTGCATCTATATATTCGCAAAGTTCAAGCAAAGGCTCTTTGTTGACAAACCCGTTTGTAACGATCACATTCTTCAGCCCTTTGTCCTTTGCTAATCTAGCGATATCCAGAACATATTCAAAAAACACTGAAGGCTCTGTATATGTATATGCTATTGACGCACAGTTTTCAGACAAAGCCTTTTCAACTATTGATTCAGGACTCATCTCAGCAACAGGAAGGTCTTCTGGCATTGCCTGACTTATCTCCCAGTTCTGGCAGTATTTGCATCTGAGGTTGCACCCAGCTGTCCCTACACTAAAAGATCTTGTTCCAGGAAAGAAGTGAAACAGCGGTTTCTTTTCTATTGGGTCTGCCCCTGCAGAACATGGAGCTCCATAAACCAGAGAAAAAAGCTTTCCATCAATATTTTTCCTTGCTCTGCAGAACCCATATTCGCCTGATTCTATAATACAGTTTCGGGGGCAGACAAAACATTGCACTCTTCTTTTGGCTTTTTTCTTATAATATGATGCCTCTTTCATGACTTGCCCAAACAGACGATAAGATAAAAACCCTTGCATTCTAAGATTGTTACCATTAGATAATACTAAGAAAAGTTTTTAATGAAATACATTTATTGAATACTATTAAAAAGGGGTGTTAGACAATGAATTTTTTCAAAAAACTACTAAAGAAAAATAAAAAGCATTCAGAAAAACTCGACATACCGCCGGCTCCACCTACAAAGGAAGAGCTCCCTTCTTTTCCAGATATCCCAAAAGACATATCTGTACCTTCTAAAAAAGAAGCTCCTGTACCGACGGCAGAACAAGCAGAAGAAAAAGCAGTAGAAGAACAGAAAAAAGAGCTGGAAGAAAGAGAGGACCTTAAAGTCAAAAAGCCAATCTTTGTAGGGATTGAAAACTACAAGTACATGATAGATGAGGTCGGATTGATGAAAAACACGCTAAAAGAAGCAGAAGACACTATTGTTCGTGTTTCTGAATTCAAAGAAGATGAAGATAAATCTTTTGACAGCTGGCAGAGCCAGATAGAAGATATCCAGAAAAAGCTGATTTATGCTGATAAAACTTTATTTAAAAAAGGGTGATAATTTATGGAAGAAAAAGAAATAAAACAAGGGATGCCTGTATATGTTAGGATTGATGAATATAAAGACGTTCTTGATGTGATGAACATGATAAAAAGCAAGATCGAAGACGCAAAAGAGACACTGAGCAAGATAAATGAGATCAAGAACGAAGAAGACGCAGAACTGGAGCTTTGGCATACTGGCTTGGAAGAAGTAGAACGAAAAGCAGATTTCGTTGACAAGACTTTGTTCGAACCTTCAGCTTTATAGAGGATAAATAAAAATGCCCAAGAAAAAAGAAAAAGAAGAGGAAAGTGTATTTTATGTTGGTGTCAGGGATCCTGTAGAGATAAGAAGGTCTCTCCTTGAATCCTCAAAAGAGATGATCCAGTATCTTCAAAGGGCTGAAAAGTTCAAGTCAGTTAGGAAAGAAAAGACAAAGCTGATCAGCAAGTTGAAAGAAGACACTAAAGAGATCACAAAGCTGATAAAAAAGCTTAAAAGGGATCTTCCAAAGACTGGATTGAGAGCTCAGATGCATAAGCAAGAAGAGGCTAAACAGGTTAAAAAAGAGATGGCCAAGACAAAAGAGCTGGAAGAAAAGGCCAAAAAATCAGAGAAAAAAGCCCCAAAGAAAGAAAAGCCAAAAGAAGAAAAAGCTCCTAAAGAGATGACAGAGCTAGAAAAACTGGAAAAAGAGCTTTCAACCATAGAATCCAGGCTTACTAAATTATCTTAATTTTTTCTTTATAATTTATATTTCATTTTAGCAAATTTTTTAAAGCGCCAGTAATTCTATTTCTATATAAGAGGGGATGCCGGAGTGGCCAAATGAAAACAGGAGTTTCAGCGGTCTAAAAAACTTCGTTTTCAGACCAAACGGGATAGTTTTCCGGCATTCAGGTGCTAGAAAATCCAAACTCAAGTTATTGAGTGATGAGGTCTAAAAAAGATCGATGATATGCTCTATGGGCCATCTATTGGCTTAGTGCCTACGGGGGTTCGAAGTCAATTCAACTACATACGAAAATCCTCCTCTCCGCATTTAT
>CAYXHN010000014.1:1942-14955 GCA_964464955.1 uncultured Methanosarcinales archaeon | reverse complement strand
CAGTTTCTTCCTCGGCATATGTTCTTTTAACATCTTTAGAAAGAGGATTATCATAAAATTGCCTGCCAGTATGATCACCAGCGCAGAGATTCCTACAATATTATTAAGATCCTTGCCCATAAGCAAGCTTAGAGAGATGGTTCCAGCCCCCACCATAAATGGAAGGGCTATCTCTTCTGCAAGGTCATCAAGGTCTTCTTTCATCTGTATCAAAGCTGCCTGCCCTCTTACTATATAGAGATAAGCAAATGAGAATATTATTATGCCTCCGAATATCCTGAAAGACTCAAAATTTATCTGGAACACCTTCTCAAAAAGCAGGTTTCCTGAAAGAAGAAATATTATGAATATCCCAAGAGATATGGCACTGGCTTGCAAAAGAACTTTCCTGAAACTTTTCTTATCAAGCTCTTTCATCACAGGCCCAAGATATAAGAACATAGCAAAAGGATTCAGCATGACCAGGAATATTATTATATGAGATATCATCCTCAAAGCTATTATTCCCTCTTATTTAAATATTTCTATTAGCTTTTTTTGGGTTTTCAAATTCAGATATCACGATCCTTCCAAATTTATGGTCCTTTTTTTTCTTAAGATAGTGCGGCTTGAATATCTTATATACAAACAGCTTACCTTCCAGCTCCCTGAGAAACTTGTTTCTCATCTTCATATAAGAATGTTTGTCAGGATAGATGAACAGGCAACTGTATCCTGAAAGGTCTTCTTTGTAGAAATCTTCTGTCCTGAATTCAGCATCAAGCCCTATAGTATCTCTTCCTTCCTTAGCCAGGCTCATAAGCTTCTTGTCCATCTCAAAGCCTACAGCATGCGTAAAAAGCGATGCGATAAGCACCACTCTTCCGTCTCCGCTTCCAAGGTCAACAAGGTTATCATGGTCCTGGAGACCTACATTTCTGAAGAATTCAAAGATTATATCGCAGTCAGAGCCGCCCCAAACACCATATCTTGTTACCTTTACCTTTCCTGTTTCTTCCTGTATCCTGCTGTAATATTCTTTTATCTTCCTGAACTTATCTATGATATCTTTTTCTGAATATTTCAATCAGGATACCCCCGTAAGGCTTTTTTCCTTCAGCTTTATCTTTTCCTTTTTTACAGCATCCTCTTTCCTCATCTTTTCTTTTGCCTTCTTGCACAGATAACCTCTGCATTCAGACGGCCGGTTATTATAGTTCAGGCAGATAGCTTTGTTATCTTCTGTAAAAGAAAGATAGCTGCATCTTCCAACGCTGATATATATCCTGACAACCTTGTTTCTTTTGTCCCAGTTTACAGGATGCACTTTTTCTATGGGAAGTCCTGTATCTGTAAGATGGTTTTTATAATATATGATAAGCTTTTCTTCAGCCTGCTTCTTATCTTTAGCCCCTTTTGCTATCTCCTCCGCCCTGTCAAAACTGAATTTCTTCTTCCATATCATCCCTCTGCAGCAGTTTCCGCACCTCTGGCAGTATCTGTTCTTGTCAGCTATAGATATCAGGCCTCTTGCCGTAATATGAAATAGAAATATCCTGTTCCAGCTTATCTGTTTCTGTATTTAAAAAATAGATATTACCTTTGCCTCCACCAATACTCTGAGATGGTATTATAAAAAACTTATGTAATTTTTTAATCTTTTTGTTTTTTTAAATATTTTATCCCTTCAGCCAGATTGGCAGCTACAGATATGATGATGGATAAGATATCATTGGGATAAATAATCTTCAGGATACCATCAAGACACCTTTTGCATACTCAGAAGTGAGCAGCCGAACTTAAAGGCAGAGTATATTTTATTATGTGAAGAGCAGGGGCTGTTAACCAGGATCATGATAAAAAGAGCCTTACCTCTGAGCTGAGGAGGATCCATTATTGTCGTGAAGATTCTCTCTGATATTTAATAAAAAGATTTAAAAAGAAAGAGCCCCAATCCAATCAAAAGAGGTTTTTATGGACAGATCAGTAAAACTTGGAAAGATATTCGGGATTGAGATTGACCTCCATTTTACATGGTTCTTTATCTTTGCCCTGCTTGTGTGGGGCTTGTCTATCGGATTTTTCCCTGAATATTATCCAGGACTGTCAAACATAGAATACTGGATTCTTGGAGGGATATCTGCTTTTTTCTTGTTTGTTTCTGTGTTGTTGCATGAGCTCAGCCATTCTCTTGTTGCAAAGCACGGCAAACTGGAAGTGAATAAGATAACATTATTCTTTTTCGGAGGCATGGCTGAGACAGCAGGAGAAGCAAGCAGTCCTGGAAAGGAATTTAAGATGGCTATCGCAGGGCCTTTGATGTCTTTTGCTCTTGCAGGGATATTCTGGAGCATCTGGACATATACAAATATGCTTTATGCAGAGGCGATAGCTTTTTACCTTACTATCCTTAACCTCATACTGGGCTTGTTTAACCTGGCTCCAGGTTATCCATTGGACGGGGGAAGGATGTTAAGAGCAGCGCTTTGGAGATATTATGGAAATATAAAAAAGGCTACAAAGATAGCATCTTACGGTGGAAAGGCAGTTGCAGGCGCAATGATAATATTTGGGTTTGCAGGATTTTTTGGGTTTACTCTTGAACTGTTCGGAGTCGAGTTCGGAGGGCTGTGGTTTGCGATCCTCGGATTTTTCCTTTATCTTATAGCAGGTATGAGCTATCAGCAGCTTATGTTAAAAGAGACCCTGGAAAAGATGAAAGTAAAGGATGCGATGTCTAAATCTTTCAAGACAGCCAATGGCAACAAGACACTTGCAGATATATTTGAAAATTATTTTCTTAAGTACAACAAAGAAGGGGTTATTGTTTCAGAGAATAATAAGCCTAAGGGAATAGTCACTATTGAAGATTTTAAGAAAGTTCCAAGAGGCGAATGGAATAAAAGAAAGATAAAGGATATCTACAGTAAGTTTGAGCGCACTGCAAAAGAGAATGAAAATGCATACAAGCTGCTTAAGGATATGTCTAAGAACCGGATATCTCTAGTGCCTGTAGTAAAGAACAAAAAGATAATAGGGATGGTCGATACAACATCTTTAGTAAGGCTTGTGAAACTCAGGAGCTTATCTGAGTGAGCCTATCAGCTTTTCTAATGACTTCTTATCAAGGTTCCTTTTGCTTATGACAGAATGCATATTTTCATGTTCAAAGCATTTTTCTATATGTTTGAGCCTGTCTTTGCTGACTTTTTTCTTATCTGAACCATAAGCAAGGTCTTTCTTAGGTATGTATAGATAATCTTCTGCTTTCTTTATAGTATTTTTTCCAGCTTCTATTATCCTCAGATCATATACTTCATATTCCATATCTCTGTTGATTGAAGAGGCTATAAAAAGTTTATTGAAAATTTCAATTCCAAAAACTTGCCAGCTATAGTGTAAAGGTAGGACGAACAATAATTATCAGCAAATTTTTGTTATTTAAATTCAGAGTTACAGCTGTTTCTGAGTCTCTTGTCCAGGATTCCGCTGCATATGCTGGAATCATTAATATTTACAGCTATCTTCTTATAGCAGATGTCTCTGTTAGGAAGAAGTTTCATGGTATCACATATGTCTGTATCTTTAAGCTTTACAGCTATAGTACTTATGCATCTTTCCATGGTTATGGTATCTTTGATCTCTTTGCAGGACACGTAATCGTCTGTAGCTATAGAGACCTTATTAAAGCATTCATCCCTGTCTTTTGCGTTTATCACAGCATAACAGGAGGAGGTATCATTTTTCTGTATCGCAAGGTTCTTGTAGCAGACCTGCTGCCAAAATTCTTCTTCTATCTGAGGGCAGATATCCATGTCTCCTGTTTTTTTTGCAACAGAATATCTGCAATAAGAAACAGTCATAGTATCATCGAGCTGGCTGCAAACAGATATATCCTGCTGCTGTTTTGCCTTGTTTATGATGCATTCTTCTTTTTCATCCCCGTAAGTATCGCTGCATACTTCTTTTACGACCTGGCCTGTAGGATTGCAGGCTGCCAGGATCGATGCGATCAATATCAGGGATATTATCATGTATTTCATGAAAAGCAGGATATTCTGACAGGTTTATAAACTTTTTTATAATTTTGAGATTATTTCTGTTTGCTTTCTTTATCATCCTGAATTTCCTTAATAGATAATTTTTAGGAAGATTTAAAAATAAAAGATGTCTTAAGATTGATATGTATAGGTCTCTCAAGGAAAAGATAAATGAAGCATGGTTTGCTTTTAGTTTTGAACTATTTGGGGGAGATTATTATGAATTTAAGAGGACAGTCCAGAAAAATATAGATGAACAGCCGAAGCATGCAGATAAGATAAAGATAAATTCTGTTTCTGAAAAGTTTGCTGAACATGTAGATAAGCTCTATAAGAACATACCTCAATATAAGAATTAGCTTTCTTTTGCAAATTCAAAAGCTTCTCTGCAGCCCTGCATAGCCCAGTCTTTCCTTTCTCCAAAAAGTATCATGTTTTGGATAAGCTTTTCGAGATCTTTCTCTTTCTTCAGCCTGTATAGTGCAGTCAGGCCTGTGATATCTCTTATCAGTCTTTGCTCAGAGATAACTCCGTAACGCTTTCTTTTCTTTAGCTTTTCAAATTCTTCAGAAATCTTCCTGATAACTTCTTTTCTTTCTACTGCATCATCTAATAAGTGAAGCTTCATCTTACAAAAAGCAGATGTTTCTCTTTTCCCTGCAGCTCCTGCATGATCCTTTTGATTATAGCTTTTTCAGGGTCAGGCATCAGCTTAACTCTTTTTTTGATATCTGCAAAAGATTCAAAAGGCTTGTCTTTTCTCTCCTCTATTATCTCCCACATGTGCTTTTTTCCCAGGCTAGGCAAAAGCTCCAGCTGGTGTCTTCTTGTCGTCATAGGCTGAGCATTGTTGAAAAAATTCACAAATTCCTTTTCCTTTTTATCTACCAGGTCCTTCACGATAAACTCAAGCTCCCCTTTTGCAGTTGAAGTTATCTTATCTATCTGAAGCTTTCCCACTATGTGGTGTATCTTTTCCCTTTTCCCTTCTCCTATGTAGACCTCTTCATAAGGCTGAAGAAATATCCCTTTTTTTGGGACAAGCTCAAGCAGTGCAAAGTGCTCTTTTCCTATCGCCTGAACGACAGGATTTTTTTGATAAGAAGGCCTTGTATCTGAAGGGTATCCATTAGGAAGAAAATCTAATACTACCGCTTTCTCTTCCTTATTGCCGTAATTTCTATGGCTTTCTTCTCTTTGTCTTTCTTCCATCTTCTAATATCTATCCTGGTTTTTTAAAAAAATAAATAAATTATTTCTTGGGCCTGTATTCCTTTACAAGCTCAATCACTTTTTTCATATCTGCCTGATTAATGCTTACTATGTAACCCTGTAAAAGAACTCTTAATTCATCCACTGTTGCAGGCAGGGTATCTATGATCTTTATTATAAACTCATCCTTTAGACGTGATATCTTGAGTCCTTCAAGTTTTTCTTTAAGTTCTTCTGCTTTTTTAGAGCTTAGCTTGGTCATCTGTGCAAGATAATCGTCTGTTTTGTTGGCCCTAAAATTAAGCTCTTCGTCCTTTTTCTTGATAGTGTCAAGTTCCTTTTTCAGTTCTGCCATCGCTATCGGCTTCTGGTCTATTATTTTAGGTTTCATTTTGAGTATCGGTTATCTAAAGCTTTTTTAGATGTACTGGATGAACTATTAAAATCTTTTCTTTTTTCTTGTCAGTGATCATCACTCTATAGTTTGATCCCTGCATCCCTTCAATGATTCCAACTTTTCCATAAAATTTAGGGTAATACATCCCTTTTTGAACAGCAGGCTCAGCTTTCAATGCGACCTTGTCCCCTTGTTCAAACTTCTGGAAATATTGGGAGATACTTATCTTTCCCTGTTTCCTGTATCCCTTACTTAGCTTATTTCTTGTTTTTGTCCTAAATGTTCCTATCCTTTTTACCATTTTTATCCAACTCTGAAAAGAGTAAAATAGTTTGATTTAAAAAGCTTTCTTTTTATGCCTTAAATCTGACAAATAACCGGTTTAATGATAAAAACAAAAAATTTAAATAGGAATATGCTTAAGAGGATTATAATATATTCAATTATAAAGTGAAGAGGGGAATAACATGAAAAATATTTTTTTAAGAATGAAGGAAAAGTTAACCGACAGTATGCACGGTGAAGAAGAACAGGAGGAGAAGCCTGCTGAAGAATATGTTGAGCTTGGGCCTGAAACAAAAGAAGAAGGAAAAGCAAAGATAATAGTCAGGCCTTTTGTTGTTGAGGAGTTTGATGATATAAAGCCGATCCTGGATGATCTTAGAGAGGGTTATACCATCGCTCTTGTGAACATAAAGCCGCTGAAAGACAAAGATCTTATCGAGTTAAAAAGAGCTGTCAACAAGCTTAAGAAGACAACTGATGCTATCGACGGAGATATCGCAGGATTTGGAGAAGATTATATTGTCGTAACTCCATCATTTGCCTCTGTGCACAGGAGCAAACAGACAGCAGATATTTCAGAAGGGGATTCAGGAGAGGAAAAAGCTCCTGCAGGCATGCAGACCTACTGATCCATCTTTTTTTATTATTTCTTATTGAAAATTTTTAATTCCAAAGATTTAACAGCTATAGTGCAGAGATAGCACAAGCAACAACCATCAGCAAATTTTTGTCATTACCACAAAGCTTTTATATGATTTTGATTTCTTAAATTACATGGAAAAAATTGAAAAACAGAAATGCCCTATATGCGGTGAGAATACTCTGGAGATGGTCGAGGATAAGACAGAGATACCTTATTTTGGAAAAGTATTCCTTTTTTCTATGACCTGCAGCTCATGCAAATATCACAAGGCAGATGTTGAGCCTGCTGAGCAGAGAGATCCTTGTAAGTGCACCTTTGAGATCGAAGAAGAAAAAGATCTTGGTGTGAGAGTCATCAAGTCAGGCAGGGCAACCGTAAAGATACCTCATATGATCTCTATCGATCCAGGCCCTGCTTCAAACGGGTTTGTGACAAATGTAGAGGGAATACTTAGAAGGGTAAAGCACGCTATAGAGACTTCAAGAGAAGAATCTGAGGATCCTTCTGCAAAAAAGAAAGCAAAGAACATGCTTAAGAAACTCCAGAAAGTTATGTGGGGGCAGCAAAAGCTGAAACTCATAATAGAGGACCCATCTGGAAATTCTGCAATAGTTTCTGAAAAGACAAAAATACAGAAACTCAAATAGTTACTATTCAAGAATAGAAATATTTAAATAATATCTAGATTCTTTACCTATTCTGAGGGGGTAAAAATGTACTGCAACAGCATTTACAGAAGGTTAACAAATCTTGCCGGTTTTAAGGATAAAAGAAAGATAGGTATAGCCTATACATATTCTTTGCTTAAGAACAGGGAAGATAGAGTAGTCTCAAAGAATCCTTTGGCTGATGAGGGCCAAAATGTCTTTAATGGGTTGGGCAGCATAGGTCACAACACTCTTTACTTTGACCCTGAAAGATATATAGATATAATAAAAAGCAGATTTGAAAATGACAATCATCTTCCAGTGAAGGGCACTGTTGAAGAAAAAGTCCTGGATATGGCGGACAAGTTTGGGATAGAAGATACATTTGATATAGTAGGTAGTTCTTTGGCAGGCCTCTTGAATAAAAAACCTAATTTTGGAAAATCTGTTTATGATATTAGTGCAGGCCAGCTTCAAAGAAATGAGCAAAAAGAGATATTGAAGGTTCTCTCTAAATATTGACTGGTGATACTATTGGAAAAAAGTATAGACAAACTTATAGATGCGGCATTCAATAAGCTAAACTCTGCTGCATCAGAGAAAAATGTAGGCCACGTATATGTGGTTGACACAAATATAATCCATGGATTTCCTGAAGCTATAGAATTTCTTGCGCAGGAATACAGTGACAAAAAGCCAGATGATCCCAACATAATAGTTATCTCAGACATTGTCAGGAGAGAACTTAACGGCCTGAAGAAAAATCAGAATATAGATAAGGCAAGAGACGCAAGGATCGCGCTGAAAGGCCTTAACCAGTATCTTAAAGAGAAAGACTATGATGTTTTAACAGAAAATGGTTTCAATATAGGGGTAAAGTTTCCTAAGGGCTCTTTGCTTTTCCTTCTGCCTTATTCTGGAGAAAATAAGAAGTTTCCATCTCTTAGGTCATATTTTGGAGGAGATGATCAGATAGTATCTTCAGCATTGGCTATCAGTGAAAGCCTGGAAGAAAAAACTGCAGCAAAGGTTTCTATAGTATCTGATGATGCTGACATGCATACTACCTGCTTTCAGTTTGGGATCCCTTCTTCCAGATTTGAAGAATTTTACAAGGATTATGATTACAAGGGAATCATAGATATAGATCTTGAAAAGGCAGAAAACTCAGGAAAAGATGCTTACACTCTTCATAATAAGCTTTCAAAAGGCGGGGATCTTACGATAGATGTTGGAGATATAATCTCTCTGACCGAAGAGGAGGTACATCCTAACCAATTCATAAGGTTTTTGGGAGAACAGGTAAATCCAAATAAGTTTTTCAGGATAGACAATAGGAAGGAAACGCTTTCAAATGTTTTCAAGAATCTTCGTAAGTTTCTTAGGTCCCAGACCAATCTGAACATAAAGACAGGATATACGCCTACTCCTCAGCAGGAATGTGTACTTGAACTGTTGTATGATCCTTCTATAGATTATGTTACGTTGAGCGGGCCCCCAGGAGGAGGAAAGACTATGCTTCCTCTGGATGTTGGGATGACATATCTTAAAGAAGAATCGATATATTCTTTGGTCGTAGCTAACCCGCCTATAGAGGCGCAGCATGGCTACCTTCCTGGCAGCAAAAAAGAAAAGCTAAAGATAGAGAATCAGAATATATTTGATTCGCTTTATTTTGTTATGGGCGCAAATGAGGTTATCAGGAGAAAGAAAGCTGATGCTGAACAGGAAATATTCCAGAAGATAGAGAAAGGAGAGATAGAACTCGAGACACTTACATATATCAAAGGGAGAACATTAAATAATAGGTTTATCTTATTTGACGAGACTGAAGATTATGAGCCGAAACAGATGAGAAAACTTGCGTCAAGGCTGGGAAAAAAGTCAAAGATGGTATTTAGTGGAGACCCATATCAGGTAGATAACTCAAGATGCTCAAAGACAAGAAATGGCCTTGTCTATTTCATAAGCAAGTTCAAAGGACAATCAAATTACGGTCATGTAACACTTCAGGATATATCCAGAAGCGAAGGCGCAAAACAATCTGCCAGGCTTCTTTAATGAAAAGATATATAAACAAAATAGATTTAGTTTCTTTAATCCGAGGGTAATATGAAGATAGGGATCATAGGGGGAAGTGGATTGGACAATCCTGATATTCTAGAGTATGTTTCTGAGAAAGAAGCAGATACTAAGTTTGGAAAGCCATCTTCGTCTTTGAAGATAGGAAAGATATTAAATGTTGATGTTGTATTGCTGGCAAGACACGGAAGAGAACACACAATACCTCCGACCCAGGTAAATTTCAGAGCAAATATCCAGGCATTGAAAGATGAAGGATGCACACATATAATCGCTACAACTGCTGTAGGTTCCCTGAAAGAGGAGATAGGAAGAGGGCATCTTGTTGTTCTTGACCAGTTCATTGATTTTACAAAACATAGAAACATAAGCTTCTATGATAAGTTTGAGCCTAATACACCTGTGCATACTCCGATGGCAGAGCCTTTTGACAGTTCTTTAAGAAAAGTGCTGGTCGATACTGCTTCAGAGCTTGAGCTGAAGCATCATGAAAAGGGGACTGTTATCACTATCGAAGGCCCAAGGTTTTCAACTAAAGCTGAGTCTTATATGTTCAGGACATGGGGAGCAGACGTCATTAACATGTCAATAGCTCCTGAGGCCGCTTTGGCCAATGAGGCAGGAATACCTTATGCAGCTGTTGCCATGGCTACTGACTTTGATTCGTGGAAAGAGGACGAAGAGGCAGTTACCTGGGAAGCTGTACTAAAGATATTTTCTGAAAATGTTGAGAAAGTGACCAAATTATTGGTTGGAGCTATAGAGAAGATAAGATGAATATAAACGAGTTTCAAAAGAAGGTTAAGGGCTTTACCTATAATGCTGATATAAAACAGAAAGACAGCCATGATGTTGGGATACTTTTTTTATCTGATCCAGATAAGACAATATTATGAAATTAAAGAAAATGTTTGGGGTGAAATGATGACAGAACTGATAAGATCAAAGATAAGGACGATTCCTGACTGGCCTAAGAAAGGCATCATGTTCAGGGATGTTACAACACTGCTTAATGATCGGGAAGGATATAAGCACCTAGTCGAACTATTAGTCAGGAGATACAAGGATATGCAGATAGATGTTGTTGCTGGCATTGAAGCCAGAGGATTCATCACCGGGGCTGTTCTTGCTGAAAAATTGGGAGTGGGGTTTGTTCCTATAAGAAAGAAAGGCAAACTGCCTGGAAAGACTGTTTCTGAAGAATATGCTTTAGAGTATGGGTTTGATTCTATAGAGATTCATGATGATGCTATCAAAAAAAAAGAGAAAGTGCTGCTTATGGATGACCTGATCGCAACAGGAGGGACATGCACTGCTGCAGCTAACCTCATCAGGAAGCTGGGAGGGGAAGTTGTTGAATGCTCTTTTATCATCGATCTGCCTGATCTTGGGGGCAGCAGGAAGCTGGAAGAAGCAGGCCAGAAGGTCTTTAGCATTGCAGTATTCAAAGGAAAATGATCAACTATGGTGTGCCCGCAATACAGTATATAAGAAAAGTTTGCTGATAATCATTGCTCTTCGTATTTTCGCACCATAGATGGCAAATTTTCAATAAGAAACAGATAAGTTCTGCAGGAAATAGTGCCAAAATTCCAAATCTTTTTAAGCTGTCTTTCTTTGAGATTCTACATGAAAAAGGTATTGTTAGCAGATGATGATGAATCAACACATCAAAGCATGTTCTGGCTTATAGAAAACGAGTTGAAGGATGGATATGATTTCAGGAAATGCTTTTCAGGGGAAGAGGCAATCGAAGCGATCAAAAGCGGATACAGGCCTGATGTCGCTTTGCTTGATTATGATATGGGCAAAGAAAAAGATAAAAATACAGGGATAGATGTCACTAATCTGATCAGAAAAAAAGGTCTTGATACAAAAGTTCTTATATGCACTGGAAAAGAGATAGAAGACAAAGCAAGAGATGCTGGAGCTGATTATGTCAGAAAGCCTGCTGATCCGGATTATATTCTCGATTATATAAGAAAAGTTTGCTGATAATCATTGCTCATCCTATTTTGCATTATAGCTGGTAAATTTTTGGAATTTTCAATAAAAAGTTTTTAATGCCTCAGCTGTTTTGCCTTTCTCGCTTAATGCTCTGCTGTGATTAGGATAGCACTTTCAGGCTCGAATGTTTATTCCATCGGCTGTATTTTTGCACCGCCTGTTCTCATCGGAGAACTGCACTTGGGACACTTTAGCTGAGAGCAGTCAACACCTTTTAAAGCAGGCATAGAAAATCCGCATCCTGTACAGACACATCTGCCTATATTTTCATTCTGCATGATTGTATATAATCAAAGATAATATTTAAACCTATTGGTCATCTACATTGCGGTTAAGGTTTATAGCAGAGATCGATCTTATCTATAAGGCGATAATACTCATCCATATCTCTTACATTGTCATCAAGAAGCTCATTTATCTTTTCTGCAGCAGAGTTTATGATACTTACTAGATGTTTGTTCTTTTCTGTTATAACATCACTATATTCATCCTCAGGAAACCTGTTATCATACATCTTCATGCGGTGTTTTTTTAGAAGCCTGTCGTCTCCTGTTTTTTCATATATCTGCAGGTCAGTATATATCTTAGCTATCTCATTTTTGTAATCCTGGCTTAGCCCTTTTTCATCGATCTGGGGAAGTTTTTTCATCTTTAAGTCCTCTCTCTTTTTCTGTAATCTATCTTTGATATATTTTCTTTAAGTCTGCAGATAAGCCCATCTATAGATGAGAATGTATTTCCTTTCTGCTCTGCAACATGATACATTCCGCTTATGAAGAAAGGTTTTCTTTTTATCTCTTCAAGCCTGGAAACTATTCTTTTCTCATCAGGTTGGCCTTTAAGATCATGGTCAAACTGATACCCGATAGAGATCTGGAAAGAGCTTTCATAGTTTGATTTAGAATCTTCATAAAGTATGTACCACATGATGCTACTGTGTATTCCGTTGATGGACTTTTCAACTCTTGGCCAGCACTCTCTTTCAAAAGCCTTTGCTGAGATGTATTTTTCCATTGTTCTTGGAACTGATAGGTGGTATCCTGGAACACCTCTTCTCATGTAACCAGAACATTCTTTGAATTTAGTGACTGCATCATAAACAAGTATTTCTTTCTCAAGAAAACTGTTCATAGCATCTGTTATCTTAATAGATTTATCTTTTAGGTTATTGTTCAGTTTCATCTTTCTCCCCTGCCAGCTTGTTTGCAGCATATTCTATGAAATGAGATTTGTTTCTGAAAAGCCCCTGCTTAAGTATATCATCTATCTTTTTGATAAGTTCTTCTTCCATACTTATTGATATCTTTTGTTTCATATTTTGTAATTCAATCTTTTTTTCCAATCCTTTTTAATCAAGGTCTTCATAGTATCCTGAGGATTGTATTTGAGTGGGTCATAATGTTTTTCTATCCATTCAACTTTTTCTTCCCAGCCTTTTCCTTTTAGGATCTTGGCGATCTTTGGCTGGTTGAATCCTTTTTTATAGATTTTTTTATAGTTTTTTATAAGCCAATCCAACTTCTCACTCCAACCAGCATTAGTTACAATCTGACTATAATGACTTCCCTTAAATCCCATAGGTTCCAATACATTTTCAAAATTCTCCTTAGCCCAATCCAGCTTCTCACTCCAATCTTTTCCCAATACAATCTGACTATAATGATAGCCATTAAATTCCATAGGTTTCAATACTTCCTTAAAATTCTCCTTAGCCCAATCCA
>CAYXHN010000014.1:0-1842 GCA_964464955.1 uncultured Methanosarcinales archaeon | reverse complement strand
TTCCATAGGTTTCAATACTTCCTTAAAATTCTCCTTAGCCCAATCCAGCTTCTCATCCCAATCTTTTCCCAATACAATCTGACTATAATGGTAGCCATTAAATTCCATAGGTTCCAATACTTCCTTAAAATTCTCTTTAGCCCAATCCAGCTTCTCACTCCAGCCAGCATTAGTTACAATCTGACTATAATGATAGCCATTAAATCCCATAGGCTCTAATACATTTTCAAAATTCTTTTTAGCCCAATCCAACTTACCTTTCCAATCTTTACCTACCAGGATTTCAAAAAGAGGATATCCATTAAACTTATTCTCATATAAGAAATCTAATACATTTTGATCTTGAATATAGTCTAATTTAGCTCTTCCTTTATGCTGATTCAGGATTTTTTCCTGATATTCCTTGTTTATGATCGAATCCAGTGATATAGGGTCTTCCATTGTAAAAAGTAGCAATTTTTACTACTTTTAAAGCTGATTTTTTTGACCAAAGGTTTTATAAATGGAGCACTACATGAAATATATATGGTAATGTTCAAGCAAAAGTGTATGAGATGCAAGAAGAATTATGTCAAGGTAGGAAGGAACCAAAGGTTTGTTGTATGTTATGACTGCCAGAAGAAAGAGATGAAAGGAGAAGTCAAGGATCCAAAGATAAAGAAGATGCTTGACATCCCTGAGGAATTCTACAAGGAAAATTCTTTTCTGAGAGATATAAAAGTAAAAGCAATCCAGTGGGGGGAGCTTTCAGAAAGGCAGATAGAAGCCTTCAAGAAAACAGTAGAAAAGATGAAAAAGGCTTCTGAAAACCCAAAAACTTAAATAAAGAGAGATTAGAATATTCATAAAAGTCGTCTAAATGGGTTCTCTTAATGCTTGTTTTTTCGATTAAACTTAAGGTGATATAATGTCAATTAAGAAAGGAGATAAAGTAAAAGTTGAATATACTGGTAAATTAGAAGACGGAGAGGTCTTTGACACATCTGAAGGAAAAGAGCCCCTTGAATTTGAAGTTGGGTCTGGGAAGATAATAAAAGGATTTGATGATGCTCTTATAGGCATGGAAAAAGGCCAGGAGAAAGACATCAATCTAAAACCTGAAGAAGCTTATGGAGAGCCTAAGGGCGAACTTGTTAAGAAGCTTCCAAAAGACAAGCTTCCAAAAGATCAGGATCCAAAGCCTGGAATGATGCTTTTCATGAAGACTCCAGATGGGAAACAATTCCCTGCAAAGATCAAAGATGTTGGTGACAAGGAAGTAACTATAGACCTGAACCACCCTCTGGCTGGAAAGGCACTGAACTTCAACATAAAGGTTGTTGAGGTCTCTTCTTAATTTTTTTTTATTAATTCTTTTACTACATCATTTATTGTTCTGTCTTCTGTAAAAGGATAGTTGCATCTTCCTCTTACCCCTTTTATATACTGATCTATGGAATACCTTATCGGGTCTGTCAGAGCTTTGCCAATAGGGTCATCTATATTTAGTTTTTCAAGCCTTTTGTTTCCTTCTTGATCATACAGATGAAGTTCAAGATTCCTGAAAACCTCTTCATCAGATTCATTTTTCAGCTGCTTGTATCTGAAGATAAGAGCATACGAGAATTCAACATCATCCAGAGCAAGAATGCCTTTATATATCTCTCCAGACACTATCTCTTCAGTTCTGTTTAATGTTGCATAACAGCTTATAGGCATATCCTCATTATAATCTTGATATTTTTAAAGTTTGGCAAAAGAAACCGGATATAGCTTTTATCAAGCTATCTAAGCATCAAAAAACATGCGGTTCTGTCAAGTTATGTGACTTAACTTTCTTTGGTTGTAATGGTAGAACCATAA
>CAYXHN010000013.1:658-15353 GCA_964464955.1 uncultured Methanosarcinales archaeon | reverse complement strand
ATACAAAAGATAAAAAATATATCAGTATGGAAGATATAATCAATATGCCAAACAATGAGATAATAAAAAAATACGATGATCTTAAAAGATTATATCCTGAAAATGTTGATTCAGTAAAAAAATTGTCTTCTGAATTCAGGAGGTCTCAGGAAGGGCCGTATCAAAACCTCTCAGGGAAAGTAAGCTGGAAAGACCTTGAAAATAAATTAGAGTTCGCTTGTTTCTTGTTTCAGTTAAACAAACTATATGAATACAGGACTGAAGACCTGTAATCTTTTTCTAAGATGCTAAAACATCCGAGTATAATTCATCCAGATATTATTTGCAACTTCTTCCTTGTCCATGCCCTTTATCTCTGCTATCTTTTTTACAGTCTCTAATACAAATGAGGGCTCATTTCTTTCTCCAGGGTATGGTCCCAGATAAGGCGCATCTGTCTCTGTCATCAGTTGGCTCAGATTTACTATATCAGACATCATCTGGAAATGCTGCAGCCGTGTTATGACAGGAGGGATAGAAAAACTCCAGCCGTTGTCTGCAGCCCGTCTTATCAAACTTTTCTTCCCCATAAAGCAGTGCATTACGATCTTCTTTAACTTAGAGCTTTCAAGCATCTCAACAGCATCTGATTCAGCTTTTCTTGAATGTATTATCAAAGGCTTGTCTATCTTCTCAGCCGTCTCTATTATCTTCCAGAATATCTTTTTCTGCTCCTTGTTCTTGTCCTTGACCCAATGGTAATCCAGTCCGCACTCTCCGATGCCTGCACATTTATCCTTGTTCTTGATTATCCATTCTATCTCCTTGTCCACGTCCAGTGCCTCAACATCTCTTGAAAATCCCTCAGACTCTCCATGATCCATCTCTTTGGCAAGAGCATCTACAGGGTATAATCCAAAAGAAGCCTTAACTATATCGTATCTTTCAGAAAGCTCCATAGCAAGCCTGTTTGTCGCAGTATTGACTCCGGAAGTTATGATTGCTCCAAGATTATTTTTTCTGGCATTATCTATGACCTTATCCAGATCATCTTTAAATCTTCCATGGTCCAGATGAGAATGTATATCTACCAGTATCATCTTAATATCGTTTCAGCAGGTCTGATATAGCTGCACCTACTGTGCATGGCATTGAGATCGCTATGGTCATCCTGGCGATGTTCCAGGGAACATTATCTATCATAGGGAGATTATTAAGCCCATAAATATAAACCAGAAGCAGAGAGACAGCTATTGAAACCGAATAAAAAGCCAGTATTCTCTTAAGCCAGAACTGGCCGAACTTTCTTTCGTCTTTTCTTATTATCCTCCTGTAGCCTATAAAATATATCTCTGCTGTCATTATAAAGATTGTAGCAACAACTATAGCGATTATATGCCTGCTGGTCAAAGCCATACTAACATCTATCAGAAGGCCTTTGAGTGCAAAGGTCATACCAAATACCAGGGCTCCGAAAAACGCCCTGAAAAAATCATTTTCAGAAAAATCAGAAGGCTCCTTGATTAATAACTTATGCCTTAACTCGTCAACCCCTCTTTTAACACTATCAACCTTGCTCATAGGCTAAAGTGAGGGGATGAGTTTTTAAAAACTTTTCTATATCAAAGAATGATCCTTGTTTCACTCAACACCGAAGTAAAGAAGTATGAAAATGCAATTTCTTTGAAAAGCTGATTTCTATGATTTTGATAACTTGAAATAAGGTTCTTTAAGTTATCTCCTTACATGCATCCCCCATAGCTCTAAGTTTTTCATGTTCCCCAAGAATCTTAACTTCATATAGTTGACAAATTTTGGGAATTAGAAATCTTACTATGAATGGGTTCCCCACTAAAATTTTCAATAACAAAAATTTGCTGATGATTATTGATCTTCCTATCTCCGCACTATGATTTGCAAATTTTGGGAATTGGAAATTTTACTATAAATGTATTCCTCACTAAAATTTCCAATAACAGAAAACCTATCTTCTTTTTCTCTTGTGTTTGGCTTTTCTTTTATTTCTGAACTTGTCTTTAGGTTTATGGTTTTTATGTTTAGAATCTGAGTTTGACTTTGATCTATCTTTTGAGTTGCCTTTTGAGTCTGTTTTGTTTCTCCTGCTAAAGTCTGAGTTTGATCTTTTTCCTTTATTGTTGCTCCTTCTCTTGTTGTTATCTCTTCTGTTCTTTCCTCTGTTGTTGCTTCTTCCCCTGTTTCCCCTGTTTCCTCTGAAATTTCCCTTTTTGGGAGGGCGTGCTGCTGAACCTTTAGCATTCTTAGCTTCTTCAGAATGAAACTCATGGTCCATGACATCAATATGCTGCTTGATCAGTTTTTCAATATCGTGCAGATATTTTCTTTCCTGTGCTGCGCAGAAGGAATAAGCTGTCCCTTCTTTACCAGCTCTGGCTGTCCTGCCTATCCTGTGCACATAACTTTCAGCTTCATTTGGTATCTCGTAATTGATAACATGAGATATATCATTGACATCTATACCTCTGGCAGCGATGTCTGTAGCCACTAATACTTTCACTTTGCCGCTTTTAAAATCTTTAAGAGCTCTGGTCCTTGCTTTCTGGGACTTATTGCCGTGGATTGCATCTGCATATATCTTATTCTTGTTCAGGAAATTTGCTAATTTATTTGCCCTGTGCTTTGTTCTGGTGAATACCAGGACACTGGTAAGGTGTTCATGTTCTAAAAGCTTAACCAGCAGATTATTCTTAGAGCCAGAATCAACAAAGAATACTTTTTGATCGATCTTATCTACAGTTGTTGCCTGCGGAGCAACCTCAACATGCAGAGGATCCTTCAAAAATGACCTTGCTAATTTGCTGATCTCAGGAGACATTGTCGCTGAAAAGAACAAGGATTGCCGTTTATCAGGCAGTTTTTCAATAACTCTTTTGATATCAGGAAGAAATCCCATGTCAAGCATCCTGTCAGCTTCATCAAGCACAAAGAATTCTATATCTTTCAAAGATATTATCCCTTGTTGCATCAGATCTAACAGCCGCCCCGGTGTGGCTACAAGGATATCTACTCCTTTTTTTATAGCTTTAACCTGATTACCTTGCTTTACACCGCCGAATATCACAGTATGCTTAAAATTAAGAAACTTACCATACACAGAAAAACTTTCTCCGATCTGTGCAGCAAGTTCGCGTGTAGGAGCTAAAACCAAAGTTTGGATCTTGTGTTTATGTTTCATCATCTGTAATATTGGAAGAACAAATGCTGCAGTCTTGCCAGTGCCGGTCTGAGCAACCCCGATCAGATCTCTTCCTTCTAACAAACCCGGAATAGACTGTGACTGTATTGGAGTGGGTATACTGTATCCTTGCTTATCCAAAGCTTTCTGTAATGGCTGGATTAATGTTTTAAAGGTCATAATATTAGTTTCAAAAAATAGGTTACATATAAACCTATGGGTATATCAAGATTTGTACTGAATCTAAAGATTTATGACCTTAATTAGCCATAGGCTCAATTAGAGGGGGCAATCAGGATATTCTCCGAGGGTAAGAAAAAAATAGGACCTATACCTTAAGTTAAGCATTTGTTAAAAGAAACAGGCATACAATAATATCTGCACCACTTTTGTCCAAAGATGCATAAACTTTGATATCATATCTTTGATCTGTTTTTTAAAGTTAATTGCAATCTGAGTTATAAGCGAACAAAACAGATTCTGGATAAACTTGGTTTTAAAGTGGCATCAAAGAATAATCCTTGCTGCCCATCCCCAGCTTTTCTGCAAAGTCAACATGCATCTGAGGATCATGATCATGCAATTTCTTGAAAACATCCTTTTTCTGTTCGTCTATAAGGTCAAGAGAAGCCTTATCAATAGCAGCAATATCCTTTCCAAATAATACACCTATATCCTCTGCAACTATGGGCCCGGGATTGTTGCAGCAGTCGCATTCCTTTGCAATATTCATAAGAAAATTAACATAAAACACCTTCTTTCCAACTGCATCCAGGACAGCCCCGGCTGCTTCTGAAAGAAGCTCATCAGTGCTTGCTTCTTTCGCCTTATGAACATCTGCCTTGCTCTTCCTTGTAACTCCTCCCATGCCAAGATTTTTTATAGCTCCGCCAAACCCATAGCATACATGCCCCTTAACATGGCTCAGCACAAGCATTCCGTCTGCTTCTGCAATCTCTTTTGAAACTTCAACAGTAAGATCTTTTGCCTTTACATCTATTCCTGTATCAGATATAACTATCGGACAGCCAATCTTCTCTTCTGTAAATCCGTGAGTTTCAGCAGTCTTAAGATATTTTTCTACAGTGTCCCTCTCGCTTTTGTACAGCACAGTCGTATCCACAAGAAAAGGCTTAACCTCGTATCCCTTGAGCACATCTACGATCTTCCTGACGATCTCAGGACTAAGATAGTATGGATTCTTTATCTCGCCCATGTGCAGCTTTACAGCCACAGAATCTCCTGCAGAAAATACTCCATTAATCTCTTCTTTAAAAGTTTCTTCCAACTTATCAAAATCTCTCATCAGTTTTAGTCTTGCCATAATATTCTATTAAATGACCGATGATATTTATTTCTTTCCATATGCGGTTTTCATAGACATTATCTTATATCCAAGCTTGGCCAAAGAAAAAGCTTCTGCCCTGAAATTCTCAACAGGAGCAAACTCAACAATATCTGCAGATACTACATTTTTGTTTTCAAATATGAGCTTTAGTATATCCATAACCTTACCCCATAAAAATCCCCCAGGCTCAGGAGTTCCTGTGTTTCTGATAAAAGAGACATCAAAAACATCAGCATCCACAGATATATACACATCTTTTTCAAGCTTTTCTAATTCCTGTTTAAGCTTTTCAAAAGTAAACTCATGTGCTTTTATAATCTTCATATTTTCATGGTCTTTTATCAGTTCAGCTTCATCAATATCCATACTCCTAACACCTACAGACAACACCTTATGCTTTCCAGCAATATTCTTGGCAACACATCTGTGATTATATTGAGAATCGTTCCAGGAATCAAAAAAATCAGCATGAGCATCCAGGATTATCACAGAAAAATCTTTTTTCTTCTTCTCCATTACTCTGACGCATCCAACTGTAACAGAATGGTCTCCTCCCAGGCTTAATACAAACTCATTAGAAGGGAATCCTTTTTTTATTTTTGAGAGCATCTTTTCCTCATTATCTTCCCTGAGTGTATCAGCAGTATATATCCCTTTTTCAAATGCCTCGTTTTCAAACTGCTCGTCATAATACTCAAGATGCTTTGAAGCTTTGATTATCTCTTCAGCTCCCTGGTCTGCACCTTTTCCGTAAGTTACATTACCTTCAAAACTTAATGGAAGAACCGCAAAATAAGAATCTTTCTTCGAATATTCCGAAGCAAGTTCCATAAACTTCATCATTCAATAACCTCTGTTTCAAGCTTTTCAAGATCGCAGAAATCAGAACTGAAATTATAGGCCCCTGCATTCAAAAACACCAGCTTGTCTCCAACCTTAGGATCATCAAGATAAACCTTATACCTAAACAGGTCTAAAGAACAGGGAGTATTTCCTTTTATCGCATAAGCCTTTCCTTTTTCTTTTTCTCCTTCAACAAGCAGTTTAACAGGAACTATTATTGCATCCATATTAGAATTATATACAGAAGCATCCACTACAACAGTATCATCATAGATATTTATTATGTTTGTACAAAGCTTTATAGAAGGAGCAGCTATAAATCTTCCCGGCTCTATTATCATCTTTATATTTTTAGCATTTAGCCATGATCTAAACTCGTTTATCTTGTCAAATACTGTCCTGATAACATCTTCATTTGTATTTGCATAAACACTTGGAATCCCTCCCCCGATATTAAAAATATCTACCATCTCAAGAACATCTTCATCTATCATATCTTCGATCTCATACTTAAGGTTCCATTCAGCCATATTCTGTGTCTTTCTGTGAAAATGTATCCCTATCTTATCTATGCTCTTGTTTCCTTTGATCTCCTTTACAATATTATTTATTTTTTCAAAACTCATACCAAATACAAAATATTTCTCTGTCCTTATTGTATTTTCCTTTAGTTTCAGTCTCAGCAAAAGATTTATTTTGATATCATTTTCTTTTAGAAAATCAAGCAGGATATCCAGGTCATTTTTATTGTCGACTACAAAATTTTTTATGCCCATGCCTGTTAATCTGCCTATCATCCTCTTATTCCATGCCTGTGCCAGGAATATTATCCTTGACTTATCAGAAACATGCTCTAGTTCATTTATCATATGAACGCTGAAAAGACAGTCGCTTTCCTTTTCCAGAACTTTAGTAACTTCCTGGTTTGTCTTTGAGCTGTATGAGACTGTATCTGCAATTTCCTTGACCTTATTATACTGTTCGATTACCTTGCTTTTTGAAAGTACAAATTTAGCCATCTAAAAGCCCCTCACTGCTAAGCTGTTCAAGTGCATTGATCATCGCCAACGGAAATGTTATAGTAACATCTCCGACAACTGTAGCTATATCGCTTTCATCTTTTACTTTGCCCCATGATTTTGCTTCCCTTGTCGTTGCTCCTGACATACTCCCGTCATACTCGCCTGCTGTAGTCATATAAGCTGCATAATTAGCCCCCCCATTCAGCAGGGTTCCAAGTATAGCATGGTGTTTCGAAACTCCTCCGCCTAAAGCTATAACTCCTTTTTTCTCGTCGTGGCTTGTACTCAGCAATATGTTCCCAAAGTCTCTTATAACATCAACTATAAAATCATCATGTTTCTGCTGGAAAAGATAAAGATGAAATCCAAAAGCTCCGTCTGTTATAGCAGGACAGAATATAGGTACATTGTTCCTGGCTGCCTGGAATAATATTGAATTCTCATCCTCCAGCCCAAGCCCTATCTCTTTTAGCATTTCAGAAACAGCCCATCTTTTCTTTTTGTTGTATAGCTTTTTAAGTACAATCATCATCTTATCTTCAAAGTTCATATAGCTTTCATTTTTGACAAATATATTTCCTATCCTGTTAACTCCTTTCTCATGAAGTTCAACATCATCTGCCTCAAACTTGCCCACTCCAAACTTATCCCCATATGATTTCATTATATCCTCTTCAATCCCTCCAACTGTTGTAACTATAGCGTCCGCCATCCCCAAACTGATTATTTGTGCAAAAAATCCTCTCAATCCTGAAGTGACCATGTTAGATGTATAAGTAAGAAATATCTTTGCATTATCCTTTTTCATCTTGACAATAACATTAGAAGCTTTTTCTAATTCAGTGCTTTGATAGCCTAGATTCTTATAAGAACTGATCAGATCCCTGACCTGCATTTCTTTTTTCCATCTTAAATCCTTGATATGTGCCATTTTAATATAAGATAATCCAAAAAAGATAAAACTAACTTAAACTAGAAAGATAAGAATCCTTATGCTCCTTGCTTTCTTACAGTGCTCATATCTATAAAGAATCTGCAGGCATATATAAAATTTATGGATAAATTTATATATTATGCATAAAATACACATTAAAGGTGATATAAATGGGTGTTATAAATTTTTCATTTACGCGGATAAATGCTGAGAAAAAAGCTCCTTTGAAAGGGAAGATCAATATAAAGAACGACATCTCTGTTAAGGATATTGAAGAGAACGAACTGGCTCAGACAAAAGATAAAAAAGCACTGAAAGTTACATGTGATTTCTTAGCAAAATATACTCCGGATTTTGCACAGATAGCTATGACTGGAGAAGTCATATATGTAGATGAGTCAAAAAAGATAGATGATATTCTGAAAGACTGGAAAGAGTCAAAAAAGTTGCCCAAGGAGGTCATGACTGCGGTTATGAATACAGCTCTTCAGAAGTGCAATATCCAGGCTTTGATAATGAGCAAAGAGATAAGCCTGCCTCCGCCTGTACCTCTGCCAAAGGTATCTTCAGAGAAAAAGGTAGAAAAATAGGCAAATCATAAACTTTAAAAACAACAATACTTTACTTTTTCTTATATTTTTATATAAAAAGAACCAGATAAAACATTAAAACGCAGATAAACACCAAAGATGGCAGAAAATAAGGAATTAAGCTTAAAAGTCATGGAATCTATCCAGGATGACGTAAATAAAGGAATAACAAGAGTAGATTCTTCTCTGATGCGTAAAATAGGCGTAAAACCCGGAGATATCATCGATATCAAAGGGGAAAAGAGTACTGTAGCCATTGTAGACCGTGCCTATCCTGGAGATATAGGCCTTAACATAATAAGGATGGATGGATTGATAAGAAGAAATGCCAAGACAAGCATCGGCGAGACAGTTACTATAAAGAAAGCAGAGATCAAAGAAGCTAAAAAGGTTGTTGTAGCGCCTGCAAAAAAAGGCATAGTTGTAAGGGCTTCTCCAAACACATTCAAGCAGGGAATACTTGGAAGGGCTGTAACAAAAGGGGATATAATCTCATTAGGAGGAGCTAAAAGCAGGAGAACAACTATGACAGAATCTCCTTTCTTCGAGGATATATTCCGGATGCTTGAAGAAGAATCATTCAGGGGAGGTTTTGGATTTGGAGATCTAAAGTTTATAGTAGCAGACACTTCTCCTAAAGGTGCTGTCCTTATAACAGAATCTACTGAGATCGTATTAAATTCTGAAGCAGTAGAGGTAAAGGAAGAGACTGTCCCTGATGTAACTTATGAAGACATAGGCGGATTAAAACAAGAGATAAGAAAGATAAGAGAGATGGTAGAGCTTCCTCTTAAGCATCCAGAGATATTTGAAAGGCTGGGCATAGAAGCTCCAAAAGGCGTGTTGATGCACGGCCCTCCTGGAACAGGAAAGACTATGCTTGCAAAAGCTGTAGCAAATGAATCCAATTCACATTTCATACTTATAAATGGTCCAGAGATAATGTCTAAGTTCTACGGACAATCAGAAGAAAACTTAAGAAAGAAGTTTGAAGAGGCAGAAAAAAATGCACCTTCTATAATCTTCATAGATGAGCTTGATGCGATAGCTCCAAAAAGAGAAGAAGTAAAAGGGGAAGTAGAAAGAAGGGTTGTTGCCCAGCTTCTTGCGATGATGGACGGCCTTAAGTCAAGAGGAAAAGTCGTTGTAATAGCAGCTACAAACGTCCCGAACATACTTGATCCCGCATTAAGAAGGCCTGGAAGGTTTGACAGGGAGATAGAGATAGGAGTTCCTTCAAAAAAAGGCAGGCTTAAGGTATTAAAGATCCATACAAGAAACATGCCTCTTGCAAAAGATGTCAATCTTAAGGATCTGGCAGACATAACTTACGGATTTGTTGGAGCAGATCTTGCAGCCCTATCTAAAGAAGCAGCTATGATCGTATTAAGAAGGATACTTCCTGATCTTAATCTCAAAGAAGAGGAAAGCATATCCCAGGATTTCCTGGAGAAACTTAATATTACCCAGGAAGATTTCATAAAAGCATTAAAATCTGTAAGACCTTCTGCTATGAGAGAAGTTCTGGTAGAGGTCCCTAATGTCTCATGGAAAGATGTGGGAGGATTAAAGGATATAAAACAGGAACTTGAAGAAGCAGTTGAATGGCCCCTGAAAAAACCAAGGGCTTTCAAAAAGATGGGAGTAAGGCCTCCGAGAGGAATACTTCTTTACGGAGCCCCTGGAACTGGAAAGACTATGCTTGCAAAAGCTGTAGCCAACGAATCCAAAGCAAATTTCATACTTGTAAAAGGCCCTGAATTATTGTCAAAATGGGTCGGAGAATCAGAAAAAGCGGTAAGAGAGATATTCAAGAAAGCAAGGCAGACCTCTCCCACTATAATCTTCTTTGACGAGCTTGATGCTCTTGCTCCAAGAAGGGGCCAGTCTGCAGACGCTCATTCAACAGAACGCGTTGTCAACCAGCTTTTGACAGAGCTTGACGGCCTTGAAGAGCTTCACGGAGTTGTTGTTATAGCTGCCACAAACAGGCCTGACATGATAGATACAGCATTGCTAAGGCCCGGAAGGTTTGACAGGATCCTGCTTACGCCAGTGCCTGAAAAAATTTCAAGAAAAAAGATATTCAAGGTGCACACTAAAAAGATGCCTCTGAAAGATGTAAGCTTAGACAAGCTTGCAGAAAAAACAAAAGGTTATGTTGGAGCAGATATAGAAGCTGTCTGCAGAGAAGCAGCCATGAGCGCATTAAGAGAAGATGCAAAAACAAAAGAAGTTACTATGAAAAACTTTGAAAAAGCACTGAAGACTATTTCTCCATCGGTCACAAGTGACATAGAAAAAGCATACAAGGAACTCAAAGACCATTTCAAATCAGCAAGAGCAAAAGAGATGAAGGAAAGACCTTCATACATGGGTTAAAGATGGAAAACAGCATGAGCCTTATAATAGCATACAGCAAGGATAACGGAAAGTATTATATGCATACCTGCAAAGATTCAGAAGTTGACAACAAGGTCCTGGAATACGCTAGTTCTGGTCTTGATTTCAAGATAATAGATATAATGAAAAGAGGAGATTTTGATCTTGATGGATGGAAAAAACAGATAGAAACATGGAACTCAGGAGGGTCATATAAAGATGCTTTTAACTACAACTGACAGTATTGAAGGAAAAAAGATAAAAGAAGTTCTTGGACTTGTAAAAGGAAACACAGTTAGAGCAAGATGGTTTGGAAGAGACATAGCTGCAAGCCTGAAAAACCTTGTTGGAGGAGAGATAAAATCCTATACAGATATGATGGACAAGGCAAGAGACTCAGCGATCAAAGCCATGGAAAACCAGGCAAAAGAGATAGGGGCAGATGCTATAGTCTGCATAAGGATAACCACTGCAGATGTCATGCAGGGTTCTGCAGAAATAGTAGCTTACGGAACTGCTGTTAAGTTAAACAGATAACCTTATCTTTTACAGGCATTATATCTGCAAATAAACCTTAATTTTATAAATAGTTTGATTTCCTATTTTTTATGGATAATGGATATGAGGTGCCTATGAGTGTAAGGGTAGAGGATCTTGGAAAAGAACATCTGGGCTATTTTCTCACGAGACCATTTGGAGCAAGAAAAGGAATGCCTGCATTGTTTGAGGGAGGAAAAAAGATAGATGAGGGTACAGTTGATAAAATAAAAAAATATGCTGCAAAAGCAGGAGAGACCCATATCTATGTAAAAAAGAAGCAGAAAACAGTAACTCCTAAATCTGATGAGATAGTCTCGCCAAGAACAAGAAACAATATGTTTAATTCTATAGAAAAAACATATAATGCAATAAGAGAAGAATTTTCAAAACAAGAGAATATCTCTGAAATACTCGAGAATACAGGAGAAAATGCCCAGAAAAAATTAAGAGAGTTAGGAAAATTGTTTGACACTGGCATAAGGAACAACCTTGAATCCATTCTTGACGAGATAATAAGTAATAAAGACAACACTGCCATGTTTGCCTGCATAGAGCATTATGATGAGCCGACTTCTGACCATAACCTAAGAGTATTTATGTCAGGGGTGCATCTTCTTTCAAAACATTATCTGACAGGCAAAAACAAGGACAGCAAAGAAAGAATAGTGAGGGATATCGGATTTGGCCTGATGTTTCATGATACAGGGAAGATATTTGTTCCGCAGGATATTCTAAATAAGTCCAAAAGATTTAATGAAACTGAGATGGAAGAGATAGAGATAAACCTAAAAAAAGCAGGCATTGGTGAAGAATATCTTAACCTGATAAAGATGGTCAACGATCCAAGAAACTTCAACAATTTTTCTGAAGAAAAATCTAAGAAGATTAAGAAGATAATAGACAATAAGATGAAAAATCTTGTAAACAGGGGAGCCCTCACAAAAGACCAGTATAAAAGCCTGCAGATGTATCCGGGTTTTGGGTGTCTATCCCCCTATGAAAGAGAGATTATAGAAAAACACTCTCTTTGGGGAAGAAACATTATAGACTCTGTCCCTAAAAGACCTACAAGAGCCCTTGGAATAATAAAAAGTCATCATGAAAGAATAAATGGGAAAGGTTACCCTGAAGGTATAACTGATGTTACTATGGACTCCCAGATAGCAGGGATTGTCGATGTTTTTGACGCTATAACCTCTGAAAGACCTTACAAAGAAGCAAGACCCTATGATTCTGCATTTGGAATAATAGAAAAGATGTCTTCAGGAAAAGATCCTGATTTTGGCATAAAAGCATATGACCTGCTTTGCAAATGTGTACAAAGATTTCCTGTAAGTTCTTTGGTAAGAGTAAAAGGAGGAGAATATGACAGCTATACAGGGATGGTAACAAAACCCTGCCCCTCATTATCAAGAAAACCTGAATTTGTTTTGTTCATGGATGCAAAAGGGAACAGGATGGACAGGGTTAAACAGATAACTAAAGATGATTATACTGGCAATTTTGATATAGAGGGGCTGCCTTTTACAAAAGAGCAACTGCAAAGATACATTAAAGAAGAAAAACAAAAGAAATAGATTTATAAATATCTGGATGAATTCTTTTGGTATGGCTAAACTGAACAGCATAGTTAGATTCCTGGATAAAAATTTGAAAACCGGATCAATTCCAGATCCCTCTAGAAATGGGTTGCAGATCAAGACTAAAAAAGAGATAAAAAAGATTGGTTTTGCAGTTGATGCATGTATCTCTACTTTTGAAAAAGCAAAAAGATACGATGTTGATCTATTGATTGTACATCACGGGGTAAAGTGGACTCCCAGGAAATACAGAGAAATTTCAAAAAGAAGGATAAGATTCTTAGAAAAGAATAAGATCGCATTATATGCCTGCCATATTCCATTAGATAAAAATAGTAAATATGGAAACAATATTGGATTGTGCAGGATATTGGGTCTCAAGAATATAAAAAAATTTGGAAGATATCATAGATTTAAGATTGGATATAAAGGAGAATTCAAAAGATCGATCACTATGGGCCGGATTGCAGCTAAACTAGATAAAGAATTAAAAACAAGATGCAATGTTCTGGATTTCGGGAAAAAGCAGATCAGATCCATCGGAATTGTTTCAGGAGGGGGCGCCGAAGCCATTGAAGAAGCAGTTAAAGAAGGATTAGATTGTTTCTTGGTTGGAGAGATTGATCACGGAGCTTATACAAGGCTAAGAGATTATCAATTAAGTGCAATAGTAGCAGGCCATTATGCAACAGAGACTGTTGGCGTAAAAGCACTGATGCCTTTCTTAAAAGAAAAGTTTAATATACAAACAGCATTTATAGATAATCCAACAAGGTTATAATATGGCAGATCCAAAACCAGGAGATTTGATAAGGGTAGATGCAAAGGATAATGAGTTTGAAGGTATTCTCATGCCCCGGCCAGAGATTCTTGATAAAGATGTAACCATAATAAAATTAGACAATGGTTATAATATAGGTATCGACAACAAGAAGATAAAAAAGATTGAACTGATAGAGAAATATAATCCAAAAACTCCAGCAAAAACAAGATTAAAAGAAAAAAAAGGCCTTCCAAATATAACCATCATCTCGGCAGGAGGAACAATATCTTCCAAGATTGATTACAGGACAGGAGGAGTATATGCTGATTATACTGCAGAAGACTTTGTATCCATGATGCCTGAATTAGCAGAAATAGCCAATTTAAAAGCAAAAAAGATAATGTCTATAATGTCAGAAGACATGACTCCAAAAGAATGGAGGCTTCTTGCGATAGAGATAGAGAAAGAACTTAATTCAGGAGCAGATGGTGTTGTTGTTACTCAGGGAACAGACACGCTTCATTATACCTCGGCAGCATTATCGTTTATGCTAAAAGATGCATCTAAGCCAGTCGTACTGACAGCAGCTCAGAGAAGCATAGACAGGGGATCCTCAGATGCATTTATGAACATTATCTGTGCTGTAAGAGCTGCAGCTTCAGACATTGCAGAAGTTTCTACCTGTATGCACGGAACAACCAATGATGATTACTGCTTATTGGTTAAGGGAACAAAAGCAAGAAAGATGCACACTTCAAGACGAGATGCATTCAGGCCGATTGACGATCTGCCGATTGCAAAGATACATGAAGATGGAAAGATAAAGATTCTGGATGATAGATATAAAAAAAGATCAGATACAAAAACAAAAGCAGATACAAGATTCCAGGAAAAGATAGCGATCTTACATGTATATCCTGGGATGGATCCTTCTTTGCTGGACAATTACAAAGATTATAAGGGGATAGTCATCGCAGCGACAGGCTTGGGAAATCTCCCTCAGACATTATTCAAAAAGATCAAAGGATTAGATATTCCCATAATTATAGCTCCGCAGACGATCTATGGAAGAGTTCATCCATTGGTCTATACAAACTTAAGAGAGTTATCTATAAAGCTTGACTGCATATTTGCAGAAGACATGACTTCTGAAACTGCCTATGTTAAATTAGGGCATGTTCTGGGCCATGAATCTGATATTAAAAAAATAAAAGAACAGATGCAGACAAACATCACAGGAGAGATAACTGAAAGATCTCTTGAAAAGACATTCCTGTATTAAGATACATCTATCCAGGACTTTCTGAATCAGATAAGATGGGACAAAAGACTGGACCCATATGATTTCACTATAAGCTATGAAAGCAAGATTCTAAAAAAGATGAGAGATATATCCATCCAGACATAAAAAAATAGAAACAAATTTTATGGCCGTAGAAAAAGACAGCAAAGAAGCGGATATTTCTCTGCACAGGATAAGGCTGATAAGGCAGAACGATG
>CAYXHN010000013.1:0-648 GCA_964464955.1 uncultured Methanosarcinales archaeon | reverse complement strand
GTCTTATAAGAAGGTGGAGGCATTCCTAAATTGAAGCAAATCAAAGATTTTGCTGATGCACCATAAACACTACAAGACAAAACTCTCAGTTAAAATTCATTCATTATGACCATTGTCTGCGTCCTTCCAAGACCTTCGATGTCATTTATGTATTCAGTTATCAGCCTGTTCAGCTTGTGAAGATTTTCTGCTCTTGATCTTATAAGAAGATCATATTGCCCTGAAACTGTACAGACCTCCTCTACACTATTATTCCTCTTTAATTTTTTAGCCAATTCAGGTATCTTTATCCCTTTCTCTCTAATATGCGAATAATCTAATGAAACGAGAATATAAGCAGCCACTTTTTTTCCAAGTTTCTCATGATCCAGTTCAACAGTATAATTCTTTATTATCCCATTTTTTACTAATCTCTTGATCCGGTTATGCACTGTTGTTACAGGGATTCCGGTCTTATTGCTTATCTCCTGAGTTGATGATTTAGCATTTTTAAGCAATATTTGGATTATATGTTCGTCTTTGGTATCCATGATGGAATAAAATACCACATATTATATAAAACTTGCTTATTCCTGCAATATTTTCCAGATTATAACTGAATAATTCGGAAATTAGTTGTCACTTCTAGAGTATATAGGTTGATGCTAT
>CAYXHN010000012.1:7468-15568 GCA_964464955.1 uncultured Methanosarcinales archaeon | reverse complement strand
AGAGTTCAGCTTCAGCCATCATTCTCTTGAAGGAGAGATACTAGCCTATTTCATTGACCCCGAAGCTCAGTGTCTTGAAGAGTTTGAGAAAAACATAGATTCAAGATTCAAGAGAGACATAAAGATTATAGAAAATCTAAGCAAAGACTTTGATATATCTCTTAAGAAGGTGCAGGATTTTGCAAAGAAAGAGGAAATATGCAGCAATGACATAATCTATTTTATGATAGAAAAAGGATATGCATCTGATTTTAAGAAAGACCTTAAGAAGTACGTCCAGAAAGGTTCTCCCTATCACGCAGAGAGGAAAAAGATAGGGATAAAAAAGGTAATATCTCTGATAAAAGAAGCAGGAGGAGTTCCGATATATGCGCATATTGGTCTGCATAGAGAGAAAGACCACAGCGTAGAAAAAAATATCACAATGCTGGAATTTCTTGGCTGCAACTATATTGCAGAGGGTATTTATGGATTTGAATCATATAATTACCTCTCAAAGGGATTTAACAAAGAGGAACACAAAGCATATAATGTGCTTGCAGAGAGCCTGAACGAAAGCTCTGAAGATTTCAAAGATCTTGTAGACGGAGTTAAAGGAAGCGATTGCCATTTTATAGAAGGAGAGTCTGCTCTTGGAAGCTGGACATGCGAAAAAGCTATCGTAAAAAAGCTAAAAAAGCTAAGCAGGAAAATCAGAAAACAAAAAACTTTTTAAACGCTCAGGACATAAAAAATACATCAAAAATGGGAATATCAAAAGTACCTCTTGAAAGCCATCTGAATGTCATAGATGAAGCAGTAGACCATGGGATAGAATTCACAGTACTTCAAAAGCTTAATAATCTTGAAGAAAAGCACAAGTATTCTGCAAAAGTTAAATTTTTAAAAGCTAAAGCTTATTTGGGGATAGGTAAAAAAGAGAACAATTCTGCAGAAAGGATATGCTATTTTGAGAGTGCAAAAGAGTGTATAAAAAATGCCCTAAAACTTAAACCGGCTAATGAGGATTATTCAGGCCTAAAAGAAAAAATAACAGAGTATATCTACATGGAAAAAGGGGATATTAAAAGTAATGTCTGATGATATAGAATTTTTATTCCTTCTCTTTCCCTACTTCAAACGGCTCAACAATAAGTTTTCCCTTATTTACTCTTATGACCAGCTCATCGTCTTCTTTAAATCCTGTCTCTTTGGTCACATAACCTGGAAGCAATATCCTTTCTCCTCTGAAGTCAAGGCCTGTTATTATCTCCTTTACAGGACCTTTCGGGGTCAGCTCTTTCATTATCTCTTTTGAAGCTTCTTTTCCCTTTCCAGATGAATATTCTTCTGCTTTTTTTCTCAGAAATTTCGCTATCTTTGATGCAACATCTATCCCTGTAGCTTTTGTTATCCCCTGCAGTCCCGGAGAGATGTTTATCTCAAGAACAACTGGGCCTTTTATAGATTCAAGTATGTCTATCGCGCATATGTCTGCTCCAAGAGCTTTTGCAGCATCAACAGCTATCTTCTTTGTCTTTGAATCGAGCTCGACAGCTTCCCCGCTTCCCCCTGCATGGATATTAGCTCTCTTTTCCCCCATCTCTGCTTTTCTTTGCATAGCTGCAACAACCTTATCCCCTACAACTATCGCCCTTATATCTGCCCCGCCTGTCTCAACATATTCCTGTATCAGGAATGGCTGCTTCAATGCGATCAAAGCGTCAAGCATCGAGTTGGCAGAAGCAAAACTGTCTGCAAACATCACTCCTTTTCCCTGTGTTCCCTGGGGAAATTTCATGATTATAGGATAATTAACTGTTTCCAGTATCTTCTTTGCAGCTTCAGGAGTTGAAGTAAGATATGTTGTGGGAGCAGGAATACCTTTCTGCTGCAGCTTAAGATGTGTAAGGAGCTTATCATGGGCAATAGTGAAAGCGCTTGGCTGTATCGGCATATAACTGTTTTCAGAAGCTATTGTTGTAACAGCTCTCAATATCTGAGCATATCTAAAGCTCCCTTTTACAAGTATACAGTCGTATTTGTCCAAAGGCTTTCCTTTGTGAAGAACCTGTGTTTTTTTTGGGGACAATGTAACTTCTATATCTCTTGCATCAAGATCATCTACAGTCCTGAAATAATTTTGCATGGCTTTGACTGTCCATTTGGAACTTTTGCTTCTCAATGATATAACTGCCGCAGTAAGTGTCATTTTTTTGAACAATCCACCAAAAAGTTTTTCTTCAATATATTCTGCCCTATGAGGACCCTGTATTTCATATGGGTCCTGTCAGCTATGGTAAACCTGCTTTTCAGATCTCTTTCTGTGAGCCTCAGGCTTGCCATCATGACAGGCCTGACAGTATTTCCATGCGCTGACTTTACAAGTTTTGTCCTTACCACAGGCCCAAGCTTCAGTTCAGAAGCGAGCTTGTTGTCTATGCTGCTCATAGTAGCTCCTGTATCTATCCTGGCAACAAGCTTTTTAGATCCGCCAGGACCTTTTATAGTTATCTTCTCTGTCAGTCCCACTATAGTTGATTTATCTTTCTTTGCCTTTTTCTGTTTTTCTGTTCTTTCTGTTCTTTTGGGCATAATCTCTCAGAACTAAAATCCATTTATAAATATTGCGGTTTGTATGTGTAAAAGTCTAAAAAAGAAAGATAGTTGCATAGATATCTGCCAGTAAAAGATTTAACATGCATTATTAAAAAAATAGTCACTAAATAACCTTATTCAATTCTAAAATATTTTAGATTTATATATAAATAAATATACTAGACAAAAAAAAATTATTGCTCTTCAGGCTTCATTATCGGAAATAAGATAACTTCTCTTATAGAATCAGCCCCAGTCAGGAGCATTATCATCCTTTCTATACCTATGCCGATTCCAGCATTTGGGGGAAGCCCATGCTCTAAAGCTTCTATATAGTCTTCATCCATAGGGTGCGCTTCCTCATCTCCGCCTCTTCCTTTTTCAGCCTGCTCTTTCAGAAGTTTCTTCTGGATTATAGGATCAGTCAGCTCAGAATAGCAGTTTCCAACTTCCCATCCGTTGATGAATGGCTCAACCCTTTCGACGATCTCTGGATTATCCCTATGAGGTTTTGCCAGAGGACATGATTCTCTTGGATGATCTGTTATGTGCACAGGCTGTATAAGCTTGTCTTCGCATAATTCTTCAAAAAGTTCAACTGTCCAATCTCCCCTATTGTCCCCTTCAAGCTTATGTTCTCTTGCAAGCTTCTTAAGATCCTCATCACTTAGCTTATCCACATCGATATCAGCATATTCTTTCAATGCATCTTTGATAGTCAGTCTTCTCCATGGAGCCTTAAGGTCTATCTTCTTTCCTTCATATTCTATCTTTGTGCTATTGTTTACTTTCTTGGCAACATATTCCCAAAGCTCTTCAGTAAGCTGCATAGCATCATTATAGTCTGCATAAGCCCATTGCACTTCCATCATAGCAAACTCAGGATTGTGGGTCTTGTCAACACCTTCGTTCCTGAAACAGGAATTAAGATCATATATCTTCTCAAATCCTCCTACTAAAAGCCTTTTAAGATGGAGCTCATACGCTATCCTTAGATAAACTATCATATCCTCCCATGCATGTATATTTGTCATAAAAGGCCTTGCATTTGCTCCCCCGTACTGCGGCTGCAGTATTGGTATCTGTACTTCCATAAATCCTTTCTTATCAAGAAACTCCCTTACAGCTTTGTATATCTCTGCCCTTTTTTCAAATATCTCTTTCACTTGAGGGTTCATTATAAGGTCAAGATACCTTTTCCTGAACCTTATCTCATCATCTTTCAGCCCGTGAAATTTTTCAGGCAATGGTCTTAATGATTTAGACAAAAGTTCAAGCTTCTTAACTTCTATAGTCAGCTCTCCGGTCCTTGTCTTGAATATCTCTCCTTCCACACCTATGATGTCTCCTATGTCAAGAAGCTTAAAAAGCCTGAAATCCTCTTTTGCACTGTCTTTTTTTATATAGAACTGTATTTTTCCTGTAGCATCTTTTATATTGCCGAAAGCAGCCTTTCCCATAGGCCTTAATGCCATGACTCTTCCTGCAATCTTTGCATCCTTCCCGCTCTGCTCTTCTTTCTTCAGATCATCATATTTTTCATGTAGCTCTTTGCACTTGTCTTTAGCGTCATACTCATAAGGATATGGATCTATACCCAGGTTTTTTATCTGCTTAAGCTTCCCTATCCTTTCCTTCATAAGCCTATCTTCTCCCATACACTTCAGTTTTCACTTTCTTATTTATAAATCTGTCGGAACTTTATCCTTTCAAAAAAAGAAAAATCTTATAAATTGCCAAAAAGAGGATCATAAATATGGAACCGGCAGATAAAAAATACGCTATAGGTATGGACGTAGGCGGAACAAACATAAGAGCAGGGATAGTTGATATAGATACAGGAGATATAGGCTGGGAGCACAAGCTGAGAACTCCTCACGGGGACGGGAAAAGATTCATGGCTGCCCTTGAAGAGATATTAGACCAGGCAAAAGAGGCTGCATCTAAGATATATTGTACTCCAGACGCAAAGATAGGCATGGGCAGTGCAGGACCTCTTGATCCTGTAAAGAAAATGTTATACAGCCCGGAAAATATAAAATGCGGTGAGCTTGACCTTAGCAGCATGGTCGATGTGCTTCTTAATGATCTTGAGGCAAATGTTATGGGCCAGTGGGCATATGGCTCAGTTAATATAGACGGAAAAGATGTTTCCCTTAAAAGATTAGACAAGCTTGGCGCTTTTGCTCCAGGAACAGGTATCGGAGCAGCTATAGTGGAAAAAGGAAAGCCTTATTGGGGTGCAGAGAATGTCGGATATCTTTCTGTAGAGATAGGCAATCTGTTCTACAATGGAGAATTTCCAGAAGAAGCGAGCATAGGGAAGATATATGAGCACTTTGGAGCTGGAGCAGGCCCTTTCAACATCTGGGACAGGTTCCATAAAGGGAAAAGCAAATTTTCTAATGTTTCAAAGATGATGGGTTTTCTTGATTCCAGGGAAAGAGAGAAAAAAGACCTTGCATATGACATAGAACAGTTTGCAAGACAGGGAGATGAAGGATGCATCGATACATACAAAGATGTTGGAAGGCATCTTGGCCTGGCAGCTCATGCATTTGTCACTATGATGGGCCCTTCAGCAATAGTCTTTGACGGTTCTATCTGGAAAGCTTTTGATCTGATGAAAGATGAGTTTGAGAAAAAATTTTACAGTAAGGCCTTAGAGCCCCATAAGAGAGTAAACATGATATATGAATCTCCTGTAACTAAGGCAGGCATAAAAGGCTCAGCATACATGGCTTTGAATTCTGAAAGATTATAGAAAAATAGATGGGCTCAAGGGGATTCGAACCCCTGACCTTCCGGTAACACCTAACAAGCGCGTAGCACTTGTATCTTAAGAGCCGGATGCTTTTGGCGAAACATAAGTTCCTATACCAGGCTAAGCCATGAGCCCATAAAAATTAAATTTTTTATTTTATTTATAAAGTTAACTGAATCTTAAACCATCTTCAGCTTTCCAGTCACCTTGTCTATAATCTCTTCCTTGTCAGGCCCTATGCCTGCGCATGTTTTTGTTCCCGGAACTATTACTGTCTTTCCTGCATCTGTGATCAAGGAAGTGACGAGATTAGCATCTTCTGCAAGCTGTTTGTAATTCAGAAGTTCCTCCTCGTCTTTTACCTTAAGAACAACTTTTTTGGCCCCTTCAAGCCTCCACTCAGATGTCTTCCACTCAGGGGTTTTCAAGACTGCCTCTACAGAGGCATGCGCTGCCTGCACAGCAAGTTTTCCCTTGGGCAGTTTCAGATCAGCTCTTGCAAGTATAACTTGTTTGTATTCCATGATACAACATAAGAACACCTATCTTTTATATCTTTCTATTTGGGCAGTCTTTTACCAGTAAAGATAAATTACTATAGCAATGAGGCAGAAGCAAGGAGTTCTGATCTCGATCGTTAGCTGAACCTGCTTTGATGTCATTTAGAAATCAGCTTAAGATGAACTAAGGCAGTGGAGGTGCAAGCGAAGCTTATGATCGCTATTGATATGATCTATGTTAATCTTACTTCTTAAGATAGATTGATCAAAGATCATCGCAGAAAAACCTTAAACTCATCGTCTATATAAGAACCTAAGACAGAATACTCTTTTATGCCGTCTTTATCAGCTGTAACCTGAAGTATAGCCCCTTTTCTTACGTCCTGATTGAAGACCTGGTCAAAAACAAAATTTCCTAGGCTGTAGGCAATAAGGCCTTTCTTGTATCTTTCTATCCTCTGCACCTTATGTGCATGATGCCCTACAACTATATCAGCCCCGCTATCGACAAGTTTCTTTGCGATCTTTTCCTGTCCAGCATCAGGTTCTGTCTTGTATTCTTTTCCCCAGTGAAGAGAAACAACAAGAATATCGACCTCCTTTTTTGCAGAAGCAACATCCTCAAAGATATTTTTATCTATAACATTGGGAGGATATCTAACACTATTAAAATGTCTTATATCCTTGCAGTAAGCAAGAAACCCTGTATTGATATCTTTCTTCTTGATTATAGTTGGTTTTCTTTCAAAGCCTGTAGAAAGCAGCCCTTTTTTGCAAAGAATATCCATAGTGCTTTTCATACCTTTTTCTTTACAGTCTATTATATGGTTGTTGGCTAGTGAAAGAATATCAAAACCTGCCGACTTAAGCAAGTTCCCGTGATCTGTTTTCGCAGAAAATACATATTTCTTGTCTTCTATAAATTCTCCATCATCACAAAAAGGCGATTCAAGGTTTGCAAAAGCGATATCAGAATCTGTAAATATATCCTTTACATCATGAAAAAGCATATCTGAAACAATAACTCTTCTTCCAAGCATTATATCTCCTGCAAAAGCAAATTTAAGTTCCTTTTTCATCTTTAGCCCCTAATAATCGTTATATATTCTTACCCTGATCCCTGTCTTAAGGGCCTCAATAACCCTGTCATAAAAAGAAATATTTGCGTACTTTCCGAAAGCATATTTGTCTATCATAGGCTGGCTGTTGCATTCCACGATATAAGGCCTGCCTTTTTTGTCAAAAAGAAAATCTACAGAGAATATCCTTGGATAGAAATTGCTGAACAGCTTGTCTACTTTTCTGGCTATATTTACAGCTTTTTTCGGGATGCTCTCATTGCTGATAAAAACCTTCTTTCCTCCCAGAGCTACGTTTGCAGTAAGACTGCCTTTTTTAGGGATCCTTATATGGGCGTGATCCAGCTGCCCGTTTATCATGAACAGCCTCATATCGTGCATCCCTTCTGTAACTCCTTCTACCCCTTTCGAGGTGTCTATGAATTCCTGCACAAGAGTATTCTTTTCAATATTTTTTGGGATTCTTTTTTTGTCGACTATCTTAACATTCTTTCCTAATGTCCCGTATCTTGGTTTTATCACGACCTTCTCGCTTTTGATCTCCGGAAGGACGATCTCCAGCCCCTTTCTTGTATTTACCACAAATGTTCTTGGGCTGTGCTCAGGAAACATTTCAGCTACGATCTTTTTATCCCAGCAGAACTCATCTATAAGAGGATGATTGATCATGCTTACCTGGTCCGCCATCCTGTATTTAAATCTCTCAGCAGCCTTGTCCTTTTTGTTCCTCTTATACATGGTGGCTGCAAACCTGCTGTATACCACATCTATCTTTTGGTTTTCAGCGATCTTCCATCTTCCGTTATGATTATACCAGCATCTTTTCAGCAGACCTTTCTTGTATTCTTTGTGGTGTGCATAAAAGACATTTAGGCCGTATCTCTCAGCTCTCCCTGAGAAAATAGAATGCACCCTGCTGTGTTTCTTGCTCTTGAACGGCACATTCCTGTTTGTTCTTGCCGACCTTGTGAACAAGACACCTATCGCCGGTTTATTTTTATCGATCATGATTTTCAGACAGACTTGATTACTCTTTTTAAAGGTTTCGGAATGCATAAATGCATTCCGAGACCATGAGGATACTTATCCTCTTTGGTTTCGGAATGCACATTTGTATTTCAAGAACATGAGGATACTTATCCTCTTTGGTTTCGGAATGCACATTTGTATTTCAAGAACA
>CAYXHN010000012.1:0-7368 GCA_964464955.1 uncultured Methanosarcinales archaeon | reverse complement strand
TGAGGATACTTATCCTCTTTGGTTTCGGAATGTGCATTTGTATTGAGCATCCAGCGAAAAAGAAAAATTTCAAACACAGTAGAAATATTTTTTAAATCAGATAAGGTCTGACTATATCCTTGCATTCGCAAGCTTGTTCATGCAATGGTTGATCAGGCATCTAAGATATCTGCTTAGTCAGCAGGAACACCTCAAACTTTCAATTTACCTCTATCCATTATGGTTTTCTTTCCCACAGTTATGGTTGGCTTTCTGAATATTCCGTCCAGGTGACAGGGAGCATTGTTCTTTCCGCCGTAAGCTGTATTGTTTCCAAGAGCAATGTGTGCAGTTCCAAGAACCTTCTCATCCTCCAATACGCATCCGGTTATCTTTGCCCTGTAATTTGTACCTATGCCAAGCTCAGCTATCTTATATACTCTTTTATCCCTGAAATTTTCCAGTATTTTCCTGAGATGTTCTGCTTCCTGGCCTCCCCCTATGCTTGTCGCTTTTCCTTTTTCAACTATTATTTTTACAGGCTTTTTTAGTTTTCCAAGATCTCCAAAGCTGGCATCAGCTACAAAAACGCCCTCTGCTGTTACAGGAGCTCCGCATGCTTCTCCAGCAGGGAGGTTTCCCCAGTCTCCAGCATTAAGATAAAGCCCCTGGTCTGTAAACTTCATACGTTTATCCATCTTTAACGTGATGTCTGTACCCTTTTTTGTGGTGATATGTATATCCTTTCCTTTGAATATTTCTCTGTTTATCTTTTCAGTTATAGCTGTTATCTTATCATAATCAGCATCAAGTCTTTTCAATGTACTTTTTGTTATTCCTGGCATAGAAGCTATCCTTGCTCCGGATCGTGCTGCTTTTCTTCTTGCTTTGGTATGGCTCAATGACTTGGTAGTGAGCATGATTATCACATCATACTCTTTCATCTTTTTTGAAACATCTTTTGGAGGCTCTTCACCATTGTACTGCCCGATGGGAATATTTACTACATCGCATCCTGCTTTGCATTGTTCAAGGATCATCTTCCCTTCTTTTTCATAATTTGAATCTATTATCACAAGAACTTTTTCCTGCTCTTTCACACCCATGCAGCCATATAATATCGTGTTCGCAGTTTTTTTAAGCTTGTTCATATCTTAAGAACCTCACCGTCAATCTTTATCTTAGGTTTCCTGAATACTTGATCAAGATGGGTTATCGCATATATTGTCCCGCCAAACCAGTAATTGCTTCCCATTGCTATATGTGCTGTGCCTATAGTTTTTTCATCTACCATCGTAGTTCCTATAATTCTCGAATGAGGGTTGATCCCTATGCCAAGCTCTCCGACCCTGTATATTCCCCAAGGGTATTTCGCTTTTTTATAGGCCCATTCAAGCGTTTTCTTGAGCTGTTTTGCTTCTTCTTTCCCTTTTATATCTACGACCTCATCTTTTTCTATCTTCAGCTTTATAGGATTCCTGATAAGGACTGTGCCACCCTTGCATGCGCTGCTTCCGTCTATAACTACAGTGCCTTCTACTCTTTTCCATCTTGGTGCTATATACACTTCTCCGGCAGGTATGTTTCCACCTGAACCTGGAACAACATATTCTCCAGTATTTGTTATAGCTTCTTTGCCTTCTATATTAAAATAAAGATCTGTTCCTGCTTCAGTTGTTATATGCACCTCTTTGCCGTTATCCATGATCGACTTCAGGTCTATGCCTTTTGCCTGCATCTTCCGGTAATCGATATTCATGGAATCAAGAACAATGTGTTCATGTTCTTTCTTGACTTTCCCGAGACTTACACTGGAAATAAATCGATGATCATTCTCTTTTGCAAATGTCCTGAAGCTTGCTCCCAGCTCTCCTTTTATCTTTCCCAGCTTTCCAGACAAGGCCATGATGATTATATTTTTTTTCCTAAGATCATTGAGAGCCTGTATCACATCATCTTCAGCATACTCCCCCCTCATCTTAGGATCCTGCATAATCAGATGAGGCCTTAATCCCAGCTCTTTTGCAGCCATGAAATAGTTTGCAGCTATCTTTGGAGCGATCCTCCTGTCTTCGAGTCCCTTATCGCTGATTATAAGGATATCTTCATCTTTTTTTGGAGCTATGCATTTGACAAGAATTCTTTTGAAACATTCCTGATCCAGATTATTGAAGAGATTGTTCTCCTTCATCCAATTGACGCTCTCTTTTGTAAACATCTTTTATATTTATTTTTCTAGATTATATTTAAATGTTCTTATAAATAAGATATATAGAACTACATCCTTTCAGGAGCTTTTATCCCCAAAAGATAAATCCCGTTATGCAGTACCTGTTTGACAGCAGAGACAAGCAGAAGCCTTGCTTTTTTTACATCCTCATCAGCATCAAGGACAGGGCATGAATGATAGAACTCATTGAATGCCTGGCTCAGGTCAAGAAGATATCTTGACAAGATATGCGGACTGTAACTTTCTGCGCTTTTTTCAACAGTTTCTGAAAATTTGCTCAGCAGCAGTATAAGCTTCTCATCCTGTTTTGTCTTGAGAACATCATACAATATATCATCTTCTGCCTTTTTCCCGTACTTCTCAAGTATAGAGCATATCCTTGCATGAGCATACTGTACATAAGGTCCTGTCTCTCCTTCAAAGGACAAGGATTCTTCAGGGTTATAGGTAAAGGAAGTCACATTGTCAAACTTCAGCATAAAAAACTTTAAAGCACCCATCCCTATGATGCCGGCTCTTGCTTCCAGTTCTTTTTTAGAGATGCTCTTGTGTCTTTTATTTATCTCTTTTTCTGCAAGTTTTTCCATCTCTTCTATGAGATCGTCTGCATCTACAATCTTGCCTTCCCTTGATTTCATCCTTCCTGAAGGAAGGTTGACAAGTCCATAACTGAGATGATAGCATTTATCTGCAAACCTAAACTTAAGCATCTCCAGTATCTTAAACAATTGCCTGAAATAATTGTCCTGTTCAGACGCAACAACATAGATGCTCCTGTCCATAGAAAAATCCTTTTCTTTCAGCTTTGCAAGATAGATGTCCTGTGTTATGTAAAGAGATGTTCTGTCTGATTTTATAAGCACCTTCTTTGGAAGCTTAAACTTCTCGAGATCAGCGATGACAGCATTGTCTTCTTTTTCAAATATGCCTTTTTTCAGTCCATTCATCACTATCTTCTTACCTTTTTTGTATATGTCTGATTCATAATATTCTTTGTCAAAAACAATCCCAAGTTTGGCATAGGTTTCTTTATATCCCTCATATACCCATGAAGTCAGTTTTTTCCATATATCTCTTACTCTTGGGTTTTCCTCTTCCCAATGCTTTGTCATAAGATCTACATCTTTCTTCAGTTCGTCATTCTCAGCTTTCTTGAAGTCAACATAGCACTTCGCTACAAAGTGATCTGGCTTCATCTTCTTAGGAATTTCACCATCATGAAACTTCAGATAACCCATCATCGCTTCTGTCATGCCTCTTCCCTTATCATTGTTCTGACAGGTTCTTATGACACTGAAACCGTCAAATTCAAGTATCCTTGCAACTGCTTCCCCTAAAAGCCCGTTCCTTACATGCCCTATATGCAGGCACTTATTTGTGTTAGGAGAGATATACTCAAGAACTATCTTCTCTTTCTTTTCATTTCCTGCTCCAAAATTCTTTTTTTCTTTCAGAACCTGTTTTATAATCTTTTCAGCAAGCTTCTGCTTTTCTATGTAGAAATTAAGATAAGGGCCTGCTTCTTTTATCTCTTTTATCAGTCCGCCAGGCTTAATCTTATTTGCAAGCTCTTTAGCTATCTCAACAGGGTTCTTCTTCATGCTCTTAGAAAGCTGGAAGCACGGAAAAGCATAATCTCCCATTTTTGTATCAGGAGGCACTTCTAAGCTTATCTCCTTCAGCTTTGTCTCTTTTTTCAATAAAGATATTATTTCCTTCTGAGCCTTGTCCATGCATTTGTTTTTATGATTAACATATAAATATCTTGTGTTTTGCGTAAGCTTTAAGAGCATGAAAATATTATATTTAATATGCTAAAACATTTCATAATACACAGAAGAGATATTTTTGCCTATGATGGCATCAAAGACAAAAGAAAGAAAGAACAGTATAAAAAAGCTATAAGAACAATAGATGAAGTTATCAAAGATGCAAAAAGGATAGAATATATTGATGATGATTCGGTGGCCTGTCCAAACTTGGATGCTGATGTCTATATCCTTGATGATATTTCTCAACACAAAACAAAGCACTTCATAAGAAAAGAGGATAAGATAATCATTTACGGCTCTTCTCTAGACATCTGTATAGGTGATGTTGCAAAACACGCAGAAAATATGGGTGCAGAATATGAGATATCTAAAGAAGGCTCAGTCTCTTTTGATTAAAACTTAATTTCATCTTTTCCTATATCAAGACTTGTTGGAACTAAGCCAAAAGATTTAAATACAATTGCTTCTTAATAATCAAAGATGGATTGGCATAAAGAAAAAGAATTTGGTTTAGAAGGAAGGGTTACTGATAAGAAAAGGATGTCATTATATGATACTTCTAAAGAAACCATACAAAAAGCTATTTATGAAATGAATCAGGAACTTAAGGACGAACAGTTTAAGCGCGATTTAAAACAAGCTGAAGCTTTAAGAAATCTTATTGGAGATTATGTAATATAAACAAAAATTCTTTATAATTTTTTTTTGAACTAGAAAGTATAAAATAATATCTTTCCTTTTGCAAGAAATTTTCAAAAATAAAAACCTAAAAATATTCTTGCAAGGCAAAATTTATATAATCATAGATTTTTGAGTTGTTTTTGAGACGCAAATGACAATATTATCAATACTAGCAACGGCTTTTGGAGTAGTAAGTGCAATAGCGATTGCTCCACAAGTAATCAAAATTTTTTCTAATAAAAGTGCTAGAGATGTGTCAATATTGACTTACATTTTCTTTTTTGCTGGAACGATAGTATGGTTTTCATATGGAATAGAATTAAACAATTTTGCAATAATATTGGGAAATTCAATAGGGGGAATATTGAATTCAGCAGTGATTATTGGGTGTCTATTGTACAGCAAAACTTCTGAAATTGATTAAACTGGATGATGCCTTATCATTCTGCAAGATAAACAAATGCAATATTATCTAGAACAGATTTATCTCAGAACTCAACTTCATCTTTTCCTATATCAAGAACATATGTTTCAGTTTTTCCGTTGCAGAACATCTTCACAAGTTCTGCAGCCTCTTCAGCAATCTCTTTCACTTTTTCTTTGGATACAGGGGGAAGCCCGTCTATGAAGAATATAACATCTTTAGTATCCTCGGTAACTTTTGTCTTTTCGCTCTCCTTCCAGTTCCATTTCCTGCACAATATCTGGTTGTCATCTTTATAGACTATCTCGCCTCTTTCAGGATGCTCCATCTTTACTGTGCCAAGAGGAAAGAACTGTTCTGTGCCGTCAGATTCCCCCAATTCTATAAATACATCGATCTCTTCCAGATTATAGGCTCCCACAGGAACAAGGTGCTTTAAAGAAAGATAGTTAGAGATATCCACGATCTTGTTTATCTTTGGAACGCCTTTTCCATCCAACAAATTTTTCATCAATGCTTCAACACTGTTTGGATATGTTTCCGGCTTTGTTCCAAATTCCTCAAAAGCTGTCCTCCAGGGAGATATCATCTCATAATGGGAAAGTTTAGCAGGAACAAAGCTCAGCTTTATATAATCCTCTACCTCTTTTAATAAGTAAGACAGCTTCTCGCCTTTTCCCTTGTTTTCTATGTCTCTTGCAACGACAACACCTGCGCAAAGCTTTGGAAACTTGCTGAATACATCCCTGTTTATTGAAAATTTCATCTCTTTTTCCTCTTTTTGTTTAGATTATCATTAAGCCTGGATATCTCTTCTTTCATTCCCTTCAAAAGGTTTATCATCCTTCTGTATTCAAGCACCCTTAAGGCCAGCAGTACAAGATATATTCCAAATATACCACCGAATGCAACCTTCAATATGCCCACTGTATTCTGAATAGCAGGTCCCAGGGGTCCAAGCATAGTTTCATTGACGACCATAACCATAAAATAACAAGATTCCTTTATAAATTTTTGTATTGACTTTGTTATAGTTAGATTATCTTATCAGATATCATTAAAAGATAAATTTAATTTGTTTTATGGCACTCGATTTTTTTAATACTTTTAAATAGAATATAATGATTCAATCCTATCTATGGCACTTAATTCTTTAATATTCCTAAATAGCAACTTAAAATTCAATCCTATTCATGGCACTCGCGAAACAAGTTCGCTCGTGCACAGCCTCAGTGCGATTTAAGCCGAGTTCTGGCTTTGTTTTCAATCGACTGCTCTCTCAGTCAAGCAAACTAAGTATTCAGATAAAACAACTTAGCACCCAATTCAACTCAACATAGAACTCAGCTAAAATCCACTTAGAACTAATCTGCTCTGCTTCAGCGCTATAGTGTGTGCGAACGTAGTGAGCACACTTATGGATTAGGATTGAAGATCCTGATCTTAATGCAGATTGTTAAATTAGAAAATAAGATTGAATATCTTGATCGCAATGCAACTTTGCTGATTTAGAGATAATGATTTTATTAAAACCATAATCACAATTAGATTGTTAAATTAGAAAATAAGATTGAAGATTCTGATCGCAAGGTAGCTTTGCTGATCTAGATATTAAGATTTAAACATTAAATAATCCTAAAAAACATTATAGCAATACAGCTTCTCTGGCCTAAAAATTAGAATTGAAAAATTATTCATCAAAAATCTACAACCATCCAAGATAAAGAGCAGTAAGCATACCTATTCCCAGCAGTAATATCACTATGCCTGCTATAAGATGCAGGACCTTAAGCTTTTTCTGTCTCCATTCTTCTGCTTCCTGCACAGTTGTAAAGCCAAAGGCAACAGCGAGCGTGATCAAAAGCATAGGCAGGATAAATACAAAGTTGTACAATAATAAAAGCAAAAACGCATACTCTTTTGTTGATGATTTAGCCAATAATCCCAATATGACGATATATGGTCCTGAAGTACAAGGAAGCAGAAACAAACTCACTACAAAACCTATCAAAAAAGCTCCAGGCACAGAAGTTACACCTTTGATAAGCATCTTCATCTTTGGTCTCCAGGTTTCAGGAACTTCCATCTTGAACCATCTTCCATACCAAAGATAATCTTTTAGGTTGAATAATCCTATCAGTATAGCCAACACTCCAACAACAGCATAGAACCAGTGTGTTATCCCTGCAGCCTGGACAGCGCTGTAAAGCCCTATCCCCATAAGAAGGTAAGAGATGTATATAGATGCAGTAAAAGCCAATCCAGAATACAATGCCTTTCTT
>CAYXHN010000011.1:0-15616 GCA_964464955.1 uncultured Methanosarcinales archaeon | reverse complement strand
GTTCGCACACACTATAGCGCTGAAGCAGAGCAGATTAGTTCTAAGTGGATTTTAGCTGAGTTCTATGTTGAGTTGATTTGGTTGCTAAGTTTGCTTGGCTAAGAGAGCAGTCGGCTAAAAACAAAGCCAGAACCCGGCTTAAATCGCACTGAGGCTGTGCAGGAACAGCGAAGCTGTGAGTGCAATGGATAGGATTGAAATCTAGTTTGCTATTCAGAAAGATTAAAGAATTAAGTGCCATGGATAGGATTGAATTTTAAGTTGCTATTTAAGAATATTAAAAAATTAAATGTCATAGGTTGAAAATTTTGATTGAAAGGCAGGCTTTTCAAGGATATGGATAAAATCATGGATTAAATCAGGCCAAAGAGTAAACAGTTGGCCATGGAGGAGATTTAAGATCATTCTTATCGGGGATATTTCAAAAAGAACCATTATCTTAGCTAATATCTATCAGAAGCTATTTTTCCACAAGACTTATAAATGGGGATTGATTTATCTTCGATAGATGAGCAAGAAGAAAGAAGAACAGGCAAAGAAAGAAGCTATACAGTCACAGATATCCAGGATCAGGCTGCCAAGAGGCAACCAAACTTTCGGCATAGTAGAACAAAGAGTCGGAGGCAGCAGGATGAAGGTGCGCTGTTTGGACGGAAAGAACAGGCTGTGCAGGATTCCCGGCAGGCTTAAAAGAAGCTTGTGGGTCAGGGAAGGAGACGTTGTTCTTGCAGAGCCATGGGAATTCGGCGGAGACGAGAAAGGAGACATAGTCTATAAATATTCAAAGAGCCAGACTTTCTTTTTGAGGAAAAAAGGCTATCTGAAAAAACTGGAAGAGTTTGAAGAGTTCTGATCATTTCCATTCTATAGTGGTAATATATAGAAATATTTATATACCAGCTCTTGTTAATAAAACTAAAATGGGAGTTAGCAGAGGATTACTGACAATAAAATTACTGATATTATTTGCATTATTCTGGAGCCTTATCTCTATCATATTCCAGTTGATATCTGGTATTTTCGTATTTGAGGTCATGCTTTTCCTGCTGTTATTTGTAACAGCTATAGCAGGGTTGGCAGGATTAGGCAGCAGATGGGGATGGAAAGTATTCATATTCTTCTATTGTGTGAATTTTGTGAACATATTAGCTATCTATTTTATGAGGTTCAGCATCAAAGAGATAATCTTTCCTTTGGTTGTTGCAGGAACAGGCTATATCATAAGCCTTAGCAAGAGCGAGTCCTATGAATTTGAAAAGAATGATGGCGTCCCTCCTGTAGAGGTTGTAGATGAGGAAGACGATAAAGAAGAGAAAAAGGCAGCCAGCAAGACCTCATCAAAGAAAAGCTCAGGGAAGAAATCTAAAACTTCTAAAAAGAAAACCGGAAGCAAGAGTAAGGCAAGGAAAAAGCCGGGCAGGAAAAAGAAAAAATCTTCTTCTAAGAAATGATCATCTCTCCCTTATGAGGGCTATTATCAGGATAAACGCTCCGACTGTTATCGCTGAATCTGCTATATTGAATGAAGGCCATATCTGAAGATCAAGGAAATCTATCACATATCCTCTGAAGGTCCTGTCGATAAGATTGCCTATGGTTCCGCCCAACAAAAGAGCTGCTGCTGACTGCATAAGCCTGTTTTTCAGCTGAGGATAAGAATATATGATAATCCCTGCTGCGATCACAGATATAAATGAAAGCAGAAAAACTGAGTCTTTCAATATCCCGAATCCTGCACCAGTGTTTTGGATATAGGTGAGATGGAATATTCCCTCCAGAACAGAGAATGAGCTGTTTAAGCTTATGTTTGTGTAAACAAGATATTTTGTAATCTGATCTATAAGAATTATAGACAATGTTATAGCTGAGAACAAGATAAGCTTGTTTTTCTGCTTTTTATTCATAGCTGCTTGTCCTTGCAAGCCTTTCAAGATTTGCAAGCCTCTGGTTCATGCTGTCTAATGATGATTTTAATGCGTCAAGTTTTGCTGATATCAGTTCCAGGTCCTTGCTGGAGGTTTGCTGCTGAGGATATTGCTGGGGCTGCTGTTGTCTTGGCTGCTGCTGGAATTGCTGTTGCTGTCTTGGTTGTTGCTGGAATTGCTGTTGCTGGAACTGAGGGGGTGTTGAAACTCCTGGCTTTTCGAATTCCTGTTCAGGAGGGACTGATGGCGTAGGCCCTGTCCCTGTCTGCTGCTGATCCAGGCCCAATCCGAGATTATCTTTTTCTAGTCCCAGAGGAGGAGCTTCTGAAGGCAGATCTTCATCCTCTTTCCAAAACATTATCTTATCTAATAATCCCATCTTATACCTCTTTTGCAAGCATTATCTTTGATAATATCGATGCAGGCATCCTTTTCATTATCCTGAATAGTATTGTTTCGGGATATATCAGGATATTACCTTTTGAATATTGCTCAAGGATAAACAATGATCCAGACTCTTCCATCTGGCCTGAAAACATCGAAGCAAATATCAGGGCCTTGAATTCAGCATCCCCTTCAACAGTCTGCTGGAGCTGTTCTCTGAACTGATCCTTGTAGATCTGCTCCCTGTCTTCCAGCACTAAGCCTATATAATCATCTATGGGGCTGTCTGACATCAAAAGAGGCATTGCCTGGTCTGAAGAAATCATGGTTCCTTCCATGCTTATATTGTCTGTATCAAAAGCATCCAACTCAAATATGAAAAGCTTGTAATTTTCTCCTAATATTGCATCAAGATCATCTTCCATGTAATTCTCCTGGATATCCTGCAGCTGTTGAGAGCTGATCAATTCAGGCTCTGAGCCTTCTGAGAATTTCCCCTGCATCCCTGCAATTATCTCATCTTCAGATTCAAGAAGAAGCAAACTCGGCTGGGTAGGAAAATTTTCCCTGAAATCAGATGCATCCTGGTAGATAAAGAAAACAAATACAAGTCCTGCTATCCCTAGGATAGTGATTGTAAAGAATATTGCTTTTGTTATCGCTTTTGTTATCTTAAAACTTATAAGGCCTATGATTATTATAATTGCAAGAATTATCAATGTTGTAGTTATAGCCATTTTTTACCTCCTTTTTACCTTAGTTGAGTTAAATGTATTTAAATTTTTGGATTTAGGATTGATTTTTACATGATCCAACTACCGGACATCCACTGCAGACAGGTTTTTTAGTGCAATGCTGTTTGGCCAATTCTACAAGTAAAGCGTGGTATTCGCTGAAGAGCTTTTGCTTTTTTGGGAGAGAAGAATGGAATATATCCTGCAGTTCATGATACCGGCAATCTTCTTTGCATATTCCCATTCTTGAGAATATCCTTTTTGTATATGCATCTATGACAAATACCGGCCTGTTGAAGGCATATAATAATATAGAGTCTGCTGTCTCCGGGCCTATGCCTTTTATAGATAACAGGAGATCTCTTGCTTTTTTTGTTTCTAGTTTTTTAAAGCTGGCAAGCCTGGTTTTAGAAAAATAATCTGCGATAATCTTTAGCCTTTCTGCCTTCTGGTTGAAATATCCTGAGGGCCTGATAAGATTGGCTAACCTGTTTTTGTTTACTGCTTTTATCTTTTCCATGGATAATAAGTTATTTTTATTAAGATTAAAGATAGCTTTCTCAACATTTTTCCATGATGTGTTCTGAGTCAGGATGGCTCCGACAATTATCTCAAACTGCTGTTTTTCAGAATGTTTTTTTCCATGATAAGAAGGATGCAATTCTCCTTCCAAGGTAGTAGGCCACCAATTCTGGGAGCCGTAGGCTTTATAGAGGGTATTGTATATCTTAGATATCTTATCCATAAGAAATATAGAAAGAAAAAGAGTTTTTAAGATTTACTGATATCTATCCCTGAATCTTTTGAGCAAAGTAATAAGAGGTTTAAGAAAGTAACAGGATATTAAATTTAATCGCCAAGATATTTTTTTACTTCGCTGATGATTCTTTTGCATCTGTTTATTGCTTGTTTTGCAGTGTCAAATTCCATCCTGCTTCCATAGTAAGTAAGAGAATTTCTCTTATATCTTAGATCATCAAATATATGATATAGGTCATCCCTTTTAAGAATATCTCTTAGGTAATATCCAAGACAGAGGTGGTTCAATATATTGAATCCTCTTTTGAAAGTTATTGCCTGTACTAATTCAAGCAATGAAGTATAAAAGTCCTCAAATACAAAATTGCAATTTTTTTCATTTATTCCTTTGATAATTGTTATCCTTTCATTTGCTGTTTCTATCAAAGATTCTGCCCGATTGATATCAGGGGATGTCTCTCTTGCTGAATTGTTCCCAAGACAATCGCTCCATGATGATTCTTTCATCTAAAATACCTCCATATAGCTGTTCAGTGTTATCCCATTTATTATGTTATTCGCTAAATGCGGATTTGACAGTTCATTAATGCTTTTTTGCCTAAAGGCCTGGATCTTCCTTCTCAGGAATTTTTCAAACCTTTCAAGATGCAATTCTTTTTTTGAGGGTGTCTCGATATATAAGTCCACATCGCTTGTTTCAATGTCTTCTCCTTTTGAAAATGAGCCGAAAAGCACTACTGGTGGATTGCTGAGTTCCTGCTTTAGATAATCTATGATGCCTGATTCATGAACACTCCTGAGATTGTATATCTTTTTTTCCAAAAGGTAATTTTCATTAGTCCTGTCGGCAGTATAAAAAACAGTATTGCCTGTTTTTTCTATTGTTAGGATTCCTTCTTTTGCAAGTTCTTTGCAGTACCTTATCACTGAAGGAAGTGGGCGCTTTATTGCTCTCTCTATCTCCCTTACTCTGAGTTTTGCGCATGGATTCAGGAGATAATAATCCCTAACTGCTTGTTTGATATTTTTTCTTTTCATTTGATAATATAAAATATCAATTGATATATAAAGTTATCGATTTCCATCAGTATATCTTGGACAGAAGCAGAAAAACCATGCTCTTTTAATTAGCTTAAAAAATGTCAATAACTCTTGAGCATGCACAAAAACAATGAAATTGTTTTTGGCATCCTGAAAATTATCTAGATTTTCATGACATTTTATTCCACATCTCAAACCGCCAGTGAAACAATGGCGGAATAAAATGTTTAAAGTTAGAAATTATTTATCCAAGAAGCGGTTAAATGTTTTTTATCTGCCTGCCTTAAAAATTCATCTGTCAGTTTTCTTACCTGTTCAAGATTCTCTTTTGCGCAATAGACTGAAAAGCAGGAATAGTTTGTCTTTTTTGCTTTTTCTGATTTAAAATCTATACCATGCTTTTTGAAGTCTGAATCAGAATACAATGGAAATGTCTCTGGAAAATCTATAAGAACGTCTCCCTGTTCAAGAGATAGTTTTTTGCACAATGCTTTCTCTATCTTTTTTGGGCCTATCTTTTTCAGCTTCTTCAGCAAAGCCTGCTTTTTCCTGCTGAAATCTGTTGTCTGGAGCTGGAAAGCTGACTTGTAGAGGTTTCTTTCATTAAAATTGTTTTTAGGGTTAAGAGGATTGTAATTGTAAAGTATCCTTGATATAAGGTCTCTTGCTTTTTCATTTTCAGAAGTAAGAAGCAAAGAGATAAGCATTGAATCATCAAAGTCATAAAATTCTTTTATCCCTGAAAGCTGAATAGCTTTTAGCATCATCTTCTCTGCAATACGGGCTGTATGATGGATATAAACTTCAGCTATCATGTTGCTGCGGGCTGATCTTATGGCCTTTATAGTTGGCTTTCCTTTTTCCAGAAATTTAAGCTGGTCATTTTCAAGGATCATGACGCTGATAACCCTGTCAATATCTATTATCCCTATCTTTGCTCCTGTAAAATGAGAATCAGTCAAAAGGTAATCAAGCTTATCAGCATCTATAGGCCCGTTTATTATCTGCTGAAGATAAGGCTTTTCTTTGTGATCTCCTGTTATCAGTCCTGCAACCTCTCTGCAATCTATGTTATATTTCTTTAATATTGGGGAAATCTTTCCTGAGCCAGGGATATCTATCTTATACTTTCCAAGAATAATGTCTTTTGCAATCTCTTCATGATCTTTTGATCTTGGCCTTAATGAATCTAAAGTGTGGGAGAAAGGGCCATGGCCCAGATCATGCAATAATGCGGCTGCCTGGACAGTATCTTTTTCTTTTTGAGGAAGAGAAAGATGGTCTGCTATCTTTCCTGCTATGAAACAGACACCTATGGCATGAAGAAATCTTGAATTAGAAGCTCCTGGAAATACCAAAGAGACCAATCCAAGCTGGTTTATCCTCTTCAGCCTGTTGACCTCAGGAGTATTTATCAGAGCTGTCAACAGATCATTGAACCCTATCGAGCCATGAACCGGATGTGTTATTATCATGATATTATCAATAAATTAAGGTTTTTAAAGATTGTATTTTTTTGCATAAAACTGTGCCCTGGAATATGCCTGAAAAGTAAAAGGCTTTTTAAACGCTAAGATATGGTGGATGCTATGGGGCTGGGAGATAAAGTTAAGCTGGAATTGACTGAGATAGAAGAGAAGAAAGGAGAGATGTTTCTTAGCCTTATGTACGGCAGGCAGGAGCTTGGAAGCGTGTACTGCAGATGGGATCCTGTGTTTTCTACAGAAAGGCTGGGTTACAGGAAAAGAGACAATACTGATGAAAGAGAAGAGCTGACTAAGATGCTCAGAGAAGCTCCTGAGCTTGAAGGATATCTCAAAGAGGACAACATAGAAAATGTAGATTTTCCTTTCAGGCTGCTCAATATCAAGGGTGTCCCTATAAACGCTATGAGGTCTTTGAGAAAGAGGTGCAGGGAAGAAGCTTTTGATGCTAAGATGTATTCTGCTCTTGGAGAAGATGATTCAAATATATATTCAGGGCTAAGGGAAAAATATAAAGGGGCTGCAAAAGCGGCTGATGAGCTTATCAGGATAATCAGGGAAAAAAAGGATCATGAAAGATATATCAGGACAATAAAAGGCCTGAAAAAGGAGAAAAAAGAAAAGGGAACAAAGAAAAGCTACAGCCTTATCAATACCATCGTTACAGAGCATCAAAATGAGATGATGCGGTGGAAACTGGGCCCTTTTGGAAGCTATGTAGAGACTGAAGCCTGGATAAAAGATATCCTGGATGACAAGAAAGAGATAGATGGTGAGATAGGCTCTCTTGAAGATGAGTTCAGGAGCCATTACAGAAATCCATGGAAACTGCACCACAAGAAAGTTCCAGAAGAAGCTAAAGAAAGAAAAGAAGATATAATCAAAAAGATAGGATATCTTGAAGAAAGGATAAAAAAGTTCAGCCCAGGGTCTTATGCATGCCTGGGAAAAGAGCCTAATTCTAAAAAAGGCTATGTTGAGATCCATCTTGATTCTTATGAATATTTTAAGTGGAAAGGTGTGATAAGCGCTGAAGAGCTGTATAATAAGAACTGGATGCATATAGATATAGAGAAGCCAAAGTTTGGGGAGGAAGATGAAGAGGTCAGCTGGATAGCTGTCAGTTTCTCAAATGCAGGAAAGCTGGAAAAGCATGTATACTCGCTGCATGAAACCCTTTCAGACAATCTTGAAGGGGGTACTAGGATAAAAAGAGGGTATAAAGATGAAGTTGAGCTTATAGGGGCTGTTGAAGAACAGATAGAGAAGAAGAATCCTGATGTGATCTCTGTGTACAATGCCTCTTATGATCTCCCTGAGATGAGGCAGGCAAAAGAAAAGGCAGGAAAAAAATTTCATGCAGGGAAAAGGAAGACTTCCATAAAAAAAGATGTTTCTACAGATTTCTTCGAGAGGATAAGAGCTCCCGGAAGACTGGTTATAGATCAGCTTGATTTCTGGGGCAGGTGCTGTGATTATCTTCCAAATAAGAAGCTTGTCATGGTCGCAAAAGAGATACTTGGAAAAGGCGGGAAGATAATAGACTATGAACAGCAAAGAGAACTTGAGTATATTGCAGAAGGAAGCAGGAAAAAAGCTTCTGACGAAGTAGCTGAGATAATAGCTGAGAATCTTGGGATGCAGAAGAAAGATGTGAATGGCATGAGGGATTCCAGCAGGGCTGCTGCTCAGGTGATAGCGAACTATGTTTCTGATGATACTCAACTGCTTGTCGACCTTTTTGAACATGAAAAGTTTTTGAAGATACTGAAATCATATGAGTTTGTATGCAATTTTGCAAAAGTGGATTATGCTGCTGCGATGCACAGCTTCAATTCTATAAATAATGCTCAGGACAGGCTTTTCTGGGAATCTACAAAAGCACACAGGGATAGCATGTTTGGAGCAGGGCAGAAGAAAAAAAGGCATGAAAGAAACGACAAACAGAGATTTTTAGAAAATACGGCAGGGAGGATAGAAAAGCATTATTTCCGGGGAATAGCATCTCCGGTGTTTCAGGCTTATGTTCCTGTCTGGATATCTATGAAAGACCTTATCTCAAAAAGATTTCCAAAGATGGAGGAATTTTATGATTTCTACAAGCTGCAGGAAGACAAGAATGCAAAGTTTTTGCTTTCAGGATATGGGGATTCGTTGTCTGATTATCTTGTCATTGATTTTGGATTTTATGAAAGGGACAGGGACAATCTTGTCAAAAGGCTTAAACGGGAAAATATAGACATGGATGAGTTCAACAGAGCATGCATAAAAACGAATAATCTTGCCAGAGCTATGGATGAGCTTTTTACAAGAGTTGAAGAAGAGGATATAGATATGGGTAGAAAGGAGAGTTATTCTCCTGAAAAACTTGCAGAGGATCTTGAAGAGATGACAGATATAGCCTTAAGAAAAAAAGACCCAGGAGGGTTTAAAGCATGGCTTGATCAGATATATGATATCTCAAAAGATCTGAAGAATGGAGAGAGATATGAATTTATGAGGAACTATCTTTCTGCAGATTCATGGTTCCGGGAGAATAAAGAGATCATGCCAAAGATATATGACCAGATAAAAAATGCAGAATTGAGCTGGAAGAATTTCAGGCATCTGAAGATGCACTGCGGATTCATCGATGATTTTAATAAAAAATACAGGCTCTCAGACAGAGCATCGAGAGAGCTTATGAACCATTGGGCAAGGGTCAAGAAAAAGAGAAACAATCTCCTCGGACAATATTCTGTAGATTCAGACGATATAAGCGCGGCAAGAGAGATAGGTGCTGAATGGAACATAAACAAAAGGCTGAAAGAGGAAGGATGGAATGTTGTACATAAGAAAAGCAGATACCTGTATCTTTTTGGAAAAGATATGATGACAAGGTCCCTGGGAGATCTGGTAATAACTGACAAGATCCCAAAAGCGATAGTTGCAAGCAGCCATTCTGATGAAAGGGCCTGCCCAGAAGATAAAAGAGAACAGAAGATATGGTACAGGAAAAACGGATATTACCATAATTTCAAGGTTGAAGATAAGCCTGATGCCAACCATTATCTTTTTGAGATGAATGCATTAGGGGGATTTCTTGATAAGATACTTGAAGGCAGACACGATGACGCACTGAAAGGCATGTACAAAGACCTTAGCCTGATGAGCAGTTTTTTTGAAAAAGATAAGAAGGGAGATCTTTTCAGCGCTTCTGAATATTCTGGATTGCAAAATCATGATTTCATAAGAAAAAGCAGGAAGTCTGGATTAGGGCTTGGATTTGAAGAAAAGACGATGCATCTCAAGCTAGGAGCTCCATTAAGGTTGGTTGGGGAAAAGGAAGAGTACTCAAATCTTGAGATCATGGACATCTTCAGAAAAAAAGGATCCAGGAGGCTTGGCTCTGATGAGAGCAATCTTGGAAAATGCTATTTCTATGACAAGGATGATCATGTGCTTGAGAAAGATAAGAACGGTATGTTTTTCAGAGATAAAGAGATGAAAAATAAAATGTTTAGGATGTTTTCTTCAGAAGAAGGCGGAAGAGATGTTTTGATGGAGCCCTTTATCAGAGAGGTTGTGGAGATGGAAAAAGGAAGAAAGATGTGGAGGCCATGGGTTGTACTTGAAAAGAGATATCTGATGAAAGCTGATGAACTTGATCTTTGGAAAGAGATGTATATTGAGGATATGGCGGGCAAAGAAAAGAAAAACGATATTGTGGGAGGAAAAGCAAGATGCCTTTTAGAGGCTGTAATAGGGCTTACAGAAAGAAGGGCTATAAACAAGTTCCTAGACTCTGCTGTAGGCAGGAGAAAACCGCTTAAAGAGAAAGAATTTCAGGAACTTGCTGAGATGATAAAAGTTAAGAAACCATGATCAGATATCAGAGAGATTTTTATCTATCTCTTTTCTGGAGATGCCTTTAGTATCTGCGATACTGTAGAGCATAGAAAGGCTGACCTCATGATTGCTTCCAGGAAAGCTTCCGGTTCTTTTTTCTATCTCCCTGTTAAGGCTGAATTCTGACATCTTCAGGACATCAGATGCTGTTGAAGTGTGATAACCAGAAGGTTTTTCTTTTGAAAACTTCTCTTTTGCTGAATGCTCTGCAAGGCTTTTTTCATAAAGGTTGGATAATTGGTCTTTTGAAGAAGGGATATTTCCTGTGATGTCCACTAATTTACCATAAAGTATATGGTCATCATGTGCAACAGCATATTCTGTGATGCTCTTTTCACACCTTATGACATTTTCTGCCATCCTGGAAGAATATACTGCCTTGTCTATGTTATCTATAAGATTCTTTATGTTGCCCATAGAATTAAAAGATATAAGGCCTTTTTAAAGCTTAGTCTTTCATAAGGACTGCATTGACTACGCCGTCCTGAGAAGGCCTTGATGTTACTTTTGCTTTACCCTGCTCTGTCTCTATCACAGAGCCTTTTGTAAGGGTGTTTCTTCTCACAAAGTGCCTGTTTGCAGGATTTTCAAGGACTGAGCTTATCTTTGCCTTAGTGTATTTTTTTGAGCTAGGATCAAAAAGATTAGCTGTATCTGCTGACATGAGTTTTGATTTTGAGCTTCCGCCTCTTGTCCGTGTATTCTTTGATTTTGCTTTGTCAAGCTGCGTAAGGACCGGCTCACTGCCCATTTCATATACTCTTTTGCCCCTTGATCTGTTAAGATTGCCGCCTGTCGGCTTTGTCCTTGCTTTGCCTTGTGTTCTCATAGTTTTAATGAAGAATCACATCTCTTTTAAAAAGATTACGATTTTTAAGCAGAGAATAGGCCTTAACAAGGTTAAGCAGTTTCAGCGATGGCTGATAATCTCCAGAGCAGATTAAAAGATACAATAGCAAAAACTTGCTGATTATACCTCTTTGGCTCTGAAACACTGCCCTAAATTCGCAACTTTTATAAATGGACAGGGTATTTCAGTTCTAATAAAACTATAGGGGTGTTAAATTTGGCAGAACCAGCAAGACCGTTAGATGCTCTAAACAGGGCAAAAGACAAAAGAGTAATAGTTGACTTAAAGAACACTAAACAGTATGTAGGAACGCTTAAGGCATTTGATATACATATAAATGTTGTATTAGAAGATGCTGAAGAGATGGTAAACGGAGAAGTTAAGAAAAAACTAGGTGTTGTCTTTATCAGAGGAGATACAATAACGATAATCTCGCCTGAATAGGCATAGACTACATTTATTTTTATGATCTTAAGAGTGTGACGAATCATGGGAAAAGGAACTCCCTCAATGGGAAAGAAAAGCGGAAAGACCAATATGGTCCACTGCAGAAGATGCGGCAAGAGAACATTCCATCAAAGGAAGAAGAAATGCAGCTCCTGTGGCTATGGCGAAAGCTCTAGAATAAGGGGCTATAATTGGCAGAAGAAGTGATATTTCCTAATTTCTCATAATCAATTTATCTTTATTGATAAGATTCTTATAGATAGCTCTGCTTATATTTTCTGCACCTCACTTAGCTGCAGTGGAGGATATTGATCTTAATCCTTCTGATGTTAACAGTTTGTAACTGCTGGAGGTAAAAGATAGGAATTATATTTTAAAGCAGAGTAAAAGATGACTAAAAAAACAATAGATTTTTAAATAATTTATAGATTTTAATTCTTATCAGGTCATTTTCATATGCGGAGGTGCCGGAGTGGCCAAATGAAAACCGTAGATTTTCAAAAATCTTCGATTTCAGACCAAACGGGACAGGCTTAGGGCAGCTGACAAGGCTGCAAGAAACCTGTTAGCTTAGTGCTTACTGGGGTTCGAATCCTCACCTCCGCATTTCTTATCTATTATAGTTTTAATCTTGGAGTGTGGCGAAGCCACAGGTTGATAAGGATGTTAATCCTTATGCGAAGTCAGACTGGGGTTCGAATCTTTGCTATTTTGTTATTTATTTCTTATAAAAATATGGGAATTTTTATCAAAAAAATATGAAATTTTTGCATGAGCATGGATGGCAATAAAAAATAAGATATTTTGTCTAAAATTTTAAAGATTATAAGAATATATGGATTAAAAAATAATGCTCATCTGGAATATGTTTAAAAGCTTTTAGACGGAAAATAAGATATTCATAAAGTAATAAATATTAGGTTAATCCTAATAATAGTTAAAAGATAATAAATATACCAGTATACTAATATACACAATTAAATAACAAACATATGCTCGATTTAGGGGTTTTTTGCTATTATCTATCTTAAAGTGATAACGGGCTCAGATGGCTAAATTTGAGGGATAGGTAAAAAATAAGCAGATTAGAGGATATTATGCAATAAAATACACGAAAGATTTATAAAGCAATGATGAAATATAGATGTTACCGGTTAAAAAGTCCAATAGTAGGCGCCAATATATATGGTTATCCATATATAGCTATTAATGATTCTACTATAACTTGGACAATTGGACAAATAAAAGATAGCCCAAAAAAACGAAACAAAAAACAAACATAAACACGGAGGTGTTTAGATAAAATGCGAGCTATAAAAAAAATAATGGCTCTGACGACAGGCGCAACAATGTTGGGAGCAACATTGATGGGCGCTATGGCAGCTGATCTAGCTGACTACCCAAGCCCTCTATTTATTGAGGACAATGCATTTAACGGTGCAATTGTAGTGGGGGACGATGCTAAATCAGAAGATGTTGTCGGTGCAATTGATATTGCAACAAGTTTGCAATACGTGACTGCTGCAACAGCAGACACAACAACAAGCGATTCAGTGACAGTTGAAGGAGAAGCTGTTAAGATACAGACAAGTTCTGATAACCTTAACATAGGAGACAATCTTACAGATGTAAAGACTGTTGCTCTGGACGAAGATGATCTTCCAACTGTTCTGGCAGACGAAACATTTGCAGCAGATGATGGAGACGACTTTGACTATGAACAGAAGATAGGTCTTGGAGATGCTCTTGAGTTCAGCCACTGGGCTGATTCTGACTACAATGACAAAGAGCCAACATTGGGAATAAGGATTCCTAAGGGCACACTTGTATCAGCTTATGAGCTTGACTTCAAGAAAGATGCTGAAAGCGATGTTGACTCAGAAAGTGATCTTGAAGACATTGAAGATTCATCCATAGTGATTCTTGGAAATACATATGACATTGTTGAAGCTGACAATGCAACAAATGTAAAGCTTGAACTTATGGGTGGTGCTGTAAAGGACATGATGGAACAGGGACAGATAAAGACCTATACCATTGGAGAAAAAGACTATGAAGTTGAAGTAACCTATATCGGAGGAAACCCTTCAAAGGTTAAGTTCAAGATAAATGGAGAGACTACAAAAACCATAGAAGAAGACGGCACACATAAACTTGGCGACGGAACACAGATCGGTGTAAGAGAGATTCTTGAAGAAGAAGCTGGAGAAGTTACAGCAGACCAGGTTGAGTTCTATATCGGAGCTGAAAAATTAACTCTAGAGAACGGTGAAGAGCTTGAGCTTAATGACGAAGACGTTGACAATGTGGATGTAGGAATAACTGCTTCATTCGGTTCAACAACTAAAATCCAGAAGATTCAGATCAACTGGACTGCAGACGAAGACCTGTTCGTAACAGAGGATTCAGAAGTTCTGATGCCTGGACTTGAATCTTTTAAGCTGAACTACGAAGGACTGACTGCACCAGCTGGAGAAGAAGTAAAGATCGAAGACGGCGGAGATTATGTGGTTGAGCTGACAGCTATGTTTGAAGATGGTGAATATACTATCGACTACCTTGGATCTAACGAAACTGGCGGATTTGACGCTGTCGGTGGAGATGGAGATACAGAGGGAGTTCCAACTGTCAATGCAACAACAAATGAAGATACATTGGTAATAAGCACAGCTAACAATGCTGAAGACCAGTACTTCATCGTGACATGGATAGACAGCGACGGATTTGAGTCATACCAGGAAGCTGGAGAGTCATACATCTTAGAGATAGATGATGATGACCAGGAAGATGGTGTTGACATCAAGAATGTTATAACCAACCAGGTTATTGAAGAAGACATTCAGAACGGTACAACATTCACTGTTGGATCTGCTACACTAGAGCTGAAGACATTTGTAGAAGACGGCCATGTTAACATAACAGACAACAACAATGATGAAGTCTTCTTTGACAGGATAGTGACAAAAGGCGGACTTTTGATCTACATGCCTGTAGAATACACTGCAGCTGATCTTGGAACAGGATTCCAGGGAATCAATGTAACTGCAGGAAGCCAGCCAACAACATTCGAGATAGTGATGGAAGAAGAAGATGACAGTGAGACAGTAGCTGGTGGAGAAGACATAAATGTGACTGTTGGATTCACAGATGACAACGAAGTTAAGGTATCTTCGCTTGAAGAAAGCACCCTTGTAGGTGGAGAGGACCTTGAAGTTGGAGACTCTGATGAATATGTAGGTTATGTTGAATCAGCACTAGGAACAAAGACATTGTTGGACAAATCTCCTGACCAGGACACATTCAAGCTGGTATATTACGGAACCGAAGTATATGGTAACGTATATGTATCTGAGTCTGAAACTGGATTCGGAACAGCATCAGGTGTATCTGGTGTAACAAGTCCGGTCAAGATACCGTCTGCGAAGTTGGCTAGTGAAGTAACTGATGTGACTGCTCAGAACCTACTTCTTGTAGGAGGACCATGTGCTAACGCAGCTACTGCTGAGGCATTTGGACTTGAGAGCTCAGTACCAGGATGCTTAGAAGGCTTTGAAGAAGGAAAAGCTAAGATCATGGTAGAAGAGATGAGCAGCGGAAAGGTTGCTATGCTGGTTGCTGGATACAGTGCAATGGACACAAGGATGGCTACAAGAGTTGTAGCTAACTATGATGACTATGCACTTAGCGGCGACGAAGTAGAAGTAACTGGAACAAGCTTGTCTGACATCAGTGTAAGTGCACCAAGCACAACTGAAGACACTGAAGAATAAGGCTAAAAGCCTTTTTTATTTTTTCTTTTTTTTTATTATCTTTCTAATTTTTTGATATGAATTAAAAATGATAAAACTATGAACAGAGTGAATATGTTTTCTTTCTAATTTTTCTATATTGATATAACAAAAATTTGCTGATGGTTATTGTTCGTCCTATCTCTGCACTAAAGTTAGGAGTATTACAGACTCGTACTATAGCTGGCAAACTTTTGGAATTGAAAATTTCACCACAAATGAAGAGGTATTGAACCCTCTGAGATTCCCTGCTGAAATTGTCAACAAGAAAGTTCGCTAACGCTCACTAATTTTTAGCGTTTACACTAACCCAACT
>CAYXHN010000010.1:6678-16004 GCA_964464955.1 uncultured Methanosarcinales archaeon | reverse complement strand
ACAGAATGTATTTCAGAATTTACGAGCGGTTTAAAACCTGACTTTTTACTTACGACAAACCTAAACCTTTTTAAACTACTTCTCCATCTTATTATTGAGAGCGAGAAAGGGAAAGAACCGTTATCAGGTCATTTCTCGGTTAATGAAAACCGTTTTAGGGTAAAAATGATTAAAAAACGCTTAAAACCAATCTTACCAACATTAAAAGAGAGGAAAAGGTATCTAGCGTACAATATAATCTCTAAAAATCCGATAAGCTCTTTTAAGCACATAGAAGAACAGATAAATGCTAAATCGCTTGAATATCTGGGTCAGCTAGGCTATGCCGAAGCAGGTATCAACGTGCTTAAATCAAAATTCCAGCCAAAGCTGCAAAGCGGACTGATAAGGGTTAACAACAAGCATACAGATAACCTAAAAGCAGCATTGACATTCATAAGAAAGATAAACAACAAAGAAGTGATAATGAAAAGCCTGGGAGTTTCAGGCATGATAAACAAAGCAGAGAAAAGATACTTAAGATAAAACACGGAGAAGGATGCAGGTGCTGCAAATTTCAGGACCTGGATTTTTAATTCCAAAAACAAGGAGGTAATATAAAAAAATGCAAGCAATGCCGCACCAATTAATGGGTTATGATCGTGCAATAACTATGTTCAGCCCAGAAGGAAGATTACTGCAGGTAGAATACGCAAAAAAGACAGTTAAGCAGGGATCCACTGCAATAGGGATGGTCTGCAAAGACGGGATAATCCTTGTCACAGACAAGAGACTGGTAGACAAGATGGTGGTTCCGGAAGCAACAGAGAAGATATTCCAGATAGATGATCATATCGGTACAACCGCATCAGGGATTTTGTCTGATGCAAGAGTGCTTATAGAAAGGGGACAGATGAAAGCCCAGCAGCACAAGGTTACATATGATAGTCCGATAGATGCTCTAAGCATAGTAAAAGAGATATGCGATCTTAAACAGATCTGCACACAGTCAGGAGGATTGAGGCCTTTCGGTGTTTCGCTTCTTGTTGCAGGAGTGGATGAAGACGGAGAAGCCAGGCTGTTTGAGACAGACCCGACAGGAATATATTTCCAGTACAAGGCAACTGCCATCGGAGAAGGTGAATCAGAAGTAAAAGATTACCTCTACAAGAATTATAAAGAGGACATGTTGATAGAAGAAGGGCTTAAGCTTGCCGTAAAGGCCATAATAAAGGCTGTAGGTACAAGCTTTAATGCCGACAGGCTTGATGTAGCGATAATCAAGAAAGAGAACAAGAGCTATAGTAAGCTTGAAAAGAAAGAGATAGAGAAAATATTGACAGAATCAAAGAAGAAGAAATAATAAAGGTGAAAAAAATGAGTAAATTATTAGCAAAAGAAAAACAGGTTACAGTTCCTGGTGAAGTTCTTGCAGAAGGCATGGACTATTTGCCAGGCAACGGAACATATAGGGAAGGAGAGAAAATCTTTTCTTCCAGATTGGGTCTTGCTTCTGTAGATGGGAGAGCCATAAAGCTCATACCAGTGTCAGGAAAATATCTTCCAAAAGAAGGAGACACGATAATAGCAGAAGTGATCGACATTCTTATGTCGGGCTGGAGGATCGATACAGGCTCTGCATATTCTGCGATGCTCAACATGAAAGAAGCAACATCAGAATTTATCCAGAAGGGTGCTGATCTGACAAAATACTATGATTTTGGAGACCACATAGTCTGCAAGATAACCCAGGTTACATCTCAGATGCTTATAGATGTCACTATGAGGGGTCCTGGATTAAGAAAGCTTACAGGCGGAAGGATCGTAAGGGTCAATCCTAGCAAGGTTCCGAGAATAATCGGAAAAAAAGGATCTATGGTGTCCATGATCAAAGACACTACTGGCTGCAGGATCACTGTGGGCCAGAATGGAGCCATATGGCTTCAGGGAGAGGATCCTAACATGGAACTGATCGCAGTTGAGACTATCAGGAAGATAGAATCAGAGTCCCATATGTCAGGATTAACTGACAGGATTAAATCATTCCTTGAGAATAAGACAGGAAAGAAGGTAACATCATCCAAGGAGGGAGAGAAAAATGACATACGATAAGAGATTTGACGGAAGAAAAGCAGACGAGACAAGACCTATAGATGCGAAAGTTGGCGTAGTAAAGAACGCAGACGGTTCAGCAATGTTCAGGATAGGAAAAACAACAGCATATGCTGCAGTCTATGGTCCTAGAGAGATGTATCCAAGATTTCTGCAGAACCCTCAAAAAGGTGTACTGAGATGCAACTATAACATGATGCCTTTCTCAGGCCACGGAAACAGGGTAAGACCAGGTCCTAACAGAAGATCAAAAGAGATAGGCATGGTCACCGAGAAAGCGCTGCTTCCAGTAATTGATCTTTCCCAATTCCCAAACGCTGCAGTGGACGTTCTTATAGAACTTCCTCAGACAGATGCAGGAACAAGATGTGCTGGAATCTGTGCAGCATCGATGGCTCTGGCAGATGCAGGCATAATAATGAAGGATCTTGTAGCCTCTGTTGCAGTAGGTTCTGTAGACCATTCTGTCATAGCAGACCTTAGCTATGATGAAGAAGCATACGAGGACGGACCTGTTGCAGACATACCTGTAGCAATACTTCCTAATTCAGGCAAGATAAGCCTGCTTCAGATGGATGGAGAACTTTCAAGAGAAGAGCTTAAGAAAGCGCTTGAACTTTCAAAAAAAGTATGCAAAGACATATACGAAGTTCAGAAAAAAGCGCTAAAAGCAAAATTTGAGGTTGAATCAAAATGAACAAAGCATCAAGAAAACATATAATAGAACTTCTTGACAAAGGCACAAGGCTTGATGGAAGAAAAGCAGATGAGTATAGAGAGATAACTCTAGAGAAAGGAGTGACAAGAAGTGCAGAAGGTTCAGCAAAAGTCAAGATAGGCGATACTGAGATGATAACAGGTGTAAAGATGGAATTATTTGAACCATATCCTGATACTCCTGACGCAGGAAGTCTCATGGTGGGAGCTGAATTTTCTCCGATGGCATCTCCTGATTTTGAGTCAGGGCCTCCGGGAATAGAATCCATAGAGCTTTCAAGAGTTATAGACAGAGGGATAAGAGAATCCCAGGCTATCGACTTAAAAAAGCTTTGTCTTAAGAAAGGAGAGCTTTGCTGGATGGTAGTCATAGATATGGCTCCTATAAATGCATCAGGCAATCTTTTTGATGCAGGAGCATTGTCAGCTATCGCTGCGATAAAAGACACAAAGCTTCCAGGGAGAAAGGATGACGAGGTCGATTATGACAGCAAGACAGAAGACCCCTTGCCGGTCAATAAGATAGCATTGTCAGTAACTGTATGCAAGATAGGTAAGCATCTTATAGTGGATCCTCTCCCAGAAGAGGAAAAGGTAATAGATGCGAGATTGACAGTTGCTACAGATGAGAATGGCGAACTATGTGCTCTGCAGAAAGGTGGAGAAGAACCTCTTTCAGTAGAAGACATTGACAAGATGGTCGAGATAGGCATAGAAAAAGGCAAAGAACTCAGAGCAAAACTGGAGGGCTAAGATGGCAGAGAAAAAGTCAAAGACAAAAAAACCCTCTTTCTCAAAATACGAGAAAGCAAGGATGCTTGGAAGCAGGGCTTTGCAGATAGCTATGGGCGCTCCGTTTCTTGTAGAGCTGAAAGATGAAGATCTGAAAAAGATACAGTACAGCCCTATCGAGATAGCAAAGCTTGAGTTCAGGAAAGGAGTCATACCTCTGACAGTAAGAAGGCCTATGCCTGGAACAAAGTAATATTTTTTTATTTTATTTTTATAATATTCTTCACTGTGCTCAAAATACAAACCTTTATAAATATTAATATCATATATACTCCATATTAATACAATATGAAGGTGGTAAAATGGTACAGGCGATAATAAACATAAATGAGCATGCGAACAGGATAATAAATATAGTTAAAGCTAAATTCGGATTAAAAGACAAAAGCGAAGCTATAGACCTGATGGCTGAACAGTATGAAGAAGAAATTCTAGAGCCCGAGTTAAGGCCTGAATATTTAGAGAAACTTAAGAAGATAAAAAAGCAAAAGGCGATTTCTTTTGATAGTGCAAAAGAGCTTAGGAAGAAAATAGAAGAAAATGCCTAAATTTGAGATTCAGCCAGGATTGTACAAAAAGCTGAAAAAATTATATAAAAAAGACAGAAAATCTTATGAAAAGATCATGAACAAGATAGAAGATATAGCAGAATCTGATAATGTAAACCATTATAAAAATCTTCGTCATGATATGAAAGATTCCAAAAGAGTACAACTCGGGCATTTTGTCTTGATTTTTAGTTATGACAGATCAAAAGATGTAATATCTTTTGAAGACTATGACCATCACGATAATATCTATAAAAGATGAAAGACAATATAACCTCAGAAAAACTTAGCAGATACTTTCAAGTTACAGAGACAGCTCTGAAGATGGCTGAAGGATCTAAAAATAGGACATCTTTGAATGAGGAAAGGGAAGATTTCTTAGATATGATAAAAAGATACATCTCAGATGCAAAACATTTTCAGGAAAAAGAAGATCTTGTAAATGCCTTTGCTGCATTAAACTATGCTCACGGCTGGCTTGACTCAGGAGCAAGATTAGGTATATTTGACGTGCATGATTCTAAATATTTTACTGTTGACGATAGATAGAACTATCTTTTCCTCTTCTCCTTCTGCTCTTTAGTATAAGGGAATCTCATATACCTCTTGCATTCCAGACAATAATAAACCACTTTTCCCTCTCTTGTCCTAACTCTTACATTTACAGAAGGAACAAGATAAGAGTAGCAGTGTTTGCAGAACTTTCTTTTCAGGCTGCTCGGGATCCTTACCCTGAATTTCTTTGCTATGTCTCTGGCGAGTTCAACATATCTGTCTGCAAGCTTTTTGTCTTCCTCAAAAACTTCTTCAGCCTGATTGAAAAGCTTTTCTATCCTTTCTTTGGCTATCTTTTTCTGTTCAGAGCTTTTCTTCTTATAACGTGATTTCATATAAACCTTTAAATATAATCACTATTTAAAACCTTCCAAGATGCTTGAATTCCTGAAAAAACTTTTCAAAAAAGAAAAAGTCGAACTGTCATTAGAAGAACTGCCTTCCTGGCTTGACAGGAAAGAAGATGAAATGTCTGAAAATCTCAGGGAATTTCTTCCTGAGAAATACGAAGAGATAAAAGATCTCCTGGAGTCGCTGCAGAAAAAGGCAGAAGAGCTGGAAGAAGCAGAGGTAAAAGAAGAGGAAAAGATAAGAAGCAAGGTAAAGCATGTTGTTCTCAGCCATAGAAGATCTTACACAGACATGCTGAGAAGATTCCTTGAAAGCATAGAAGTCCCTGCTTCAGCAGATTACAAGGATGCAATGAGATTCTATAAAGACACGCAGGAAAAGATTACAGATTTTTCAAAATCAACAGTTAAATCATACCGCGCAGTCATGCATCTCTTTGCAGATAATGCAGAGGCCATAACAGGCAGTCTCAAAGAACTCGATACAAAACTTAAGACAATAAAAGAGCTTGTTGAAAAGAGCAGACTAAATGATATTGAAAAAGCAGAAAATATGCTGAACAACATTAAGAAAGATACATCTCTTAAGTCAGAACTTGAAAAAGAGATAACACAGAAAAAAGAAAACCTTGAAGACATAAGAAAAAAACAGGAAACCGTCTCAAAAGAGATAGAATCTCTAAAACACGGTGCTGAATTTAATAAGCTTAAGAAGGATAAGGAAGAACTAGAAGCCACAGAGAACAAACTTAACGAATTGAGAACAAGAGTGATAAATCTATTTTCTCCTCTGGAGGCCGCATTAAAAAAATACAAGAGAGTTGCCCTTGAAAACGAGGCCGTTGTAGCGTCTTATCTGGATGACCCTTTTTCTGCGTTATTGAAAGACGAGAACCTTACGATACTTAAGATACTTGAGAATCTCAGCCAGAACCTTGATCTTCTGGACATGAAGGACTCAAAAAGAAAAAAGACCTCAGAAGCCATATCTTCTATATCTCCTCCTGTGCTGACAGGGATAAAGCAGGCTTACATTTCCCTTCAGGAAAAGAAAAAGTCAGCTGCATATGAGATAGACTCCAATGAGATAAGCTCAAAGATAGAAGAAAAGCAGTCAGAGCTTGATTCTTTCAAGAAGCAGTCTGAAAACACCGCTTCTTCTATACATGAAAAACAAAAAAAGCTGGACAATATTAATCTGGAAAACTCAAAAAAAGAACTGGAAAATCAATTGTCCTCGATAACAAAAACAGAAATTACTTTTTCTTCTTAGATCTTTTCTTCAGCTTCTTTTTAGTTTTTGAGACAATTCCTTTATTATCTTCAAGTCTTGAAGCTATGTCTATTATTAAAATAAGTATGACAAGTATTACAAGGCCTGCTATGATATAGCTTACATAAGGCATATCTTTTATCTTTTCTTTTAGAGCAGTATATTTTCCGGTTATATAGTTTTTATAAGGGTCATACAAAGATGTTGCATTCTCTGCTTCTTCATAATCAGCCCATTCGACCCCTGCAGGAAGCAAGTTTTCTTCCTCTTCTTTTTTCTCCACAGGCTTCACTTCGATGTCCTCTTTATCTTCATCTCTTTCTATACTCTTGTCTCCCTCTATGAATTTAAGGGTAATATCTGCCCTGCTGCTGTTTATTGCGATATCATTCAGCTTAAGATAAAGATCATACACATTATCTTCATCCATATCAAATTTCTCTATATCTCCTTCTTCCATGCTGAAATTTATAGGATCAGACTGTAATGTAAAATCAACTGTCCTGTTAGTCACTTTATTTACAATAAGGTGATGCTTTTCATCATTGAAAACAAATCTTACCTTGTCTCCCGCAGCAATATCTCTCTTGAATACATGTGTATTAAGGTTCACTATATAGGTCAGACCTGCAGTGGATCCGCCTATGCTGCTGCTTCCTCCTGAAGAACTTCCTCCTCCGTTTCCACCCTCGTCTTTCTTTTTTGATACAGTTATAGTTTCTGTATATGAATCAGACTTATTCTCATTGTCAAACACAGTAAGCATAACATCATAGCTTCCTGCTGACGAATAGCTGTGAGAGGGATTCTCAGATGTAGAATAGCTGCTGTCCCCAAAGCTCCAGTTATATCTTAATGAATCATTTAAAGGCGTATCTATGTTGGGGTCTGTGCTTGCATCAGTAAAGCTTACAGCAAGATAATTCTTTGAATATGTAAAATAAGCGCTAGGCTTAAGATTTGTTATATTTTCAAGAGGCATAGTTCCTCCGGAAGTTGCATCATATATTGTGCCGTTTGAAAGCAACATAGTACCATTATATATCACTTCATCAGTGATATTTGCATCTTCAAGAACAGTATCTGTAAGATTAGTGCCTATAACTTCAGAATCATACATGGTTACATTCTCGAGTTCTGAGTTTGTGATATTTGAATTGTTTAAAACAGAACCAACTACATCAGTGCCCGTAATATCTGAATCAATTATAGTCGAATTCACAACAATGTCTGAATTATTTATAGTAGAGTTAGTTGCATTTGCATTGGATACTATAGAATCATACACATTAGACTGGTTGATTATAGAATTGTCTGTTATGTTTGAATCTATGATCGTGGAATCTTCTACTGTTGAAGTTCCGTCTATATATGTTGGATCAATATATGAATCAGTGCATGTTCCTGCAAAAACAGAATCACTTATACTGCATCTTGTCACAGATGAACCGTTCAATATTGTTGAATTAAAGATGGTGGAATTGATTATAGTGAATGTCCCTCCTGTGATATTTGCCAGCTCTGAGATATTGATATCAGAAGACACAAGCCCTGAAACATTTGTTACATTCAGATGCATTCCGCTCCAGTATTTTCCTTTTATCCAGCTGTCGGTTATGTTTGACCCATTTTCTGGAGGCTGGACCGCTGCATTGATAGTGCAGTTGACAGTTATCTGGTCTGTTGTAGTGTCATTATCTGAAGTCAGATTAAATACAGCTTCATGGTATCCTGCTGAGATGTTTAAGCATGTAAACTCAACAAGCACAGAACTATCATTATTTAGGTTCATAGTTGTAAAATTATGGGTTATATTTTCATCCCCTGAATCCTGAATAACAGTAACATTTGAATTGTTTCCTATAACCTCGATAGACACAATTCCTGTTATATTTCCGTCGCTTATATTCCCTGCTCCCAGTGCCAATACACTTTGATTCCAGGAAACATTGAACTCTCCAGGTACAATGATCACGCTGTTGTTCTCTCCAGGTGTTCCACCTTCTGCAGCAGAAGTGTGCCAGTTTGATCCATTGTTATTGTCAAGAGAGGTTGAATTCAATTCTAATGAATATCTTTCTGTATCTGTTCCCCATGTATTTGAATAATTTACTTCATCTATAATTGCTGAAGATGAATTCCTAATACTCAGATATTCTCCACCGTCTAGCAAGCTTGACCATGAAGAATCAAATAATGTTGAGTTGAATAATGGGTAATCTGTCAGAAAAGTAGCACTATCTTGCGCTATAACTGCGTATGATTCTGGCTGTAAGATTTCACTTCCATTGATCAATGTCAACCCATGATTTGTAGTTTCTTCATAAAATGTCCATCCGCTTAAGTTTATTTGAAACACTTCTGTGTTATATATCTCAATCCATTCGTGATCTGTATCTGTACCGTTGGGATCATACATGATTTCATTGATAACAACATTTCCTGTTGTAGCTATAGGTTCGCCTGTTACATTTATTGTCCAATTATAAGGATCTACAAGGGATTCATTGTCTGTAACTGATACAGATACATTGAATGTTCCGGTCTGGGTAAAATTATAGGTATAGTTTGAGCTGGAACCGTTTGCCATGATTTCATTGAAAACATCTATTCCATCTTTGGTCCAGTTTACACTAAGATCTCCTCCTTGTGGATCTTCTGCAGTTATGTTGAAAATGATCGAGCTGTTGACAGTTATGCTTTGAGATGCAGCAGGGTGTGTTAAGGTTATATTAGGGGAACCATCAGCAGCTTCACTAACATTTATTATCCTCTCTTCTGAATCCTCCATCCCCTTAGTATCATTCACATAAAATGTAATATTATATGATCCTGCATCACTGCTGTTTGTACTCCAGTTGTATGAACTGCTGTTAGATACAATAGACCCATTTTTCAGTATAAGATAAGAATCAATATTGTTCTCTGCATCAACTGCACTAAATTTCATATTGATAACATCTCCTTCATTGATAGATGAAGGAATATTTACTTCAGTTA
>CAYXHN010000010.1:0-6578 GCA_964464955.1 uncultured Methanosarcinales archaeon | reverse complement strand
TTCATATTGATAACATCTCCTTCATTGATAGATGAAGGAATATTTACTTCAGTTATATTCGGAGCAGTGTTTAGATTTGTTACATTTATTATCCTCTCTTCTGAATCCTCCATCCCCTTAGTATCATTAACCCAGAAAGTAAAGTTATATGATCCTGCATCACTGCTGTTTGTACTCCAGTTGTATGAACTGCTGTTAGATACAATAGACCCATTCCTGTATACCTTATAGCTTGCAATCAAAGAATCAGGATCAAGAGCCTCAGCATTAAAGCTCACATTCAGCCAGTTCCCCTCAACAACACCTGAAGGAGCACTTACCATTGTTATATTAGGAGCAACAGCAACATCATTGATTGTCAGGATCCTTGATTCACTGTCTTCTCCCCCATTTGTATCATTCACATAAAATGTAAAATTATATGTTCCAGAAGAGTTATAATCCAGATCAATACTAAAGTTGCTGATTGATACGTTCATCTGGTCATCTATACTTATAACATAGCTGTCTATGTCATCATCAGCATCCAAAGCAGTAAAATTCACACTTAAAACCTCTCCTTCGTTTAAAGAAGCAGGGATATTCACTTCAGTTATATTCGGAAGCCTGTTAACATTATTAACATCTATTGTCCTTGTCTCAGTATCGCTGTAGCCTTCTTCATCCACCACATAAAAGCTAAACTCATAGCTTCCGGAATCATCATATCCAGTATCCCATGAAAATGAATTTGTTGAAGCGACCAAAGTTCCATTTCTCAGTATCTGGTAGCTGTCTATATTGTCATCATCATCCTCTGCACTGAAGCTTAAATCAAGAGTTTCTGCTTCATCTACATCTGCAGCATTTATGCTTGTTATGTTTGGCTTTGATCTGATAGTTATATCTATGCTGTCAAAAGTTACCCTCCCGTTGACATCTTTTGCAGCTCCCTGCACTGTATAGTTTCCGATAGTATCTACAAGAACTGTCCACGAGTATATGCAGCTTAATTCGTCATTGCACTGATGGTAATGATAATCAGTCTCATGATCAAATATCCTGTAGCCTATCTTTTCCAGGCCAGTATCATCTTCTGCATCTATGGTTACAGTAAAATAATCTGTGGTGGTTGCAGTTGTCTGGTTAACTTCAAGAGTAACATTGGGATTGTCATTAGAATATGCAGATGCAGCCAGTATTATGATCATCAATATAAACATCAGCTTTTTCATCAGAAATCCCCCATCAGGTATTCATCAGCCTGATCAATTATATCCTTTCCTATGCTCTTCCTTAATGTATATTTTCCGTCATCATCTCCGTTAATATCTGCTTCTATCCTTGCTGTGGTGCTTAACTCTATATAGAGATTATCTGAATCGACAGTTCCGTCTGTTTTCTTATACCAGCCAAAATCAACATTTGCAGAATCCTTTACAGCATCTATAAATCCATCCTCCAACGTACCAGGGTTCTGGGATTCTATGGTCTCAAGAAGATCCTCAAGCATGCCTTTGCTCAGTTTTATATTATAATTATCAGGGAGCGCAGTATCATCGACTATATCTCCATATTCGCTTAACTCAGGAGCATTGTATGCAAGGACACTCCATGTTTCAGTATCTGAGTTCACATAATTTGAATTGCTGGGTATTCCTGTAACACTAAATTGATGATCGTCTCCGCTTGCTCCCTGTGCATAATCAGGAGTCCAGGATATTATATATGTATTGTTGTCTGTCTGTTGTGCTGTAGCTCCAGCAGGAGCATCGTCAAGCTGGAAATCCATAGTCCCGCCTAACTGATCATCCATGTTTATGGTTGCAGTATACACTTCTCCTTCTGTTGCAGTTGAAGGTATGCTTGATTCAGCAGCATCAAGAAGATTTCCATTTCCATCTATTATAGCTGCAATCTCACTTGTAGCTTCTGCTGTCTCCTTTCCGTCGTTTACAGTTACACTATATCTCCATTGCTCTTCCCCGGAAAGGTTATCAGCAGGAATCTCCGGTAGATTGTCAAATTCAGGAACATCATCCCAGGATTCTGTTGAAGGATCATATCTCTGCCATCTTATATCAAAGGCAAGATTATCTCCATCTGCATCTGAAGCGCTTATCCCTGCTATAAGGTCCCTTAATGTAGAGAATAGGTTTTCATTTGCCTGCACTTCTTCATATATTGCTCCGCTATTATCAAGAGTAACATCAGGAGCATTTGTCCCATAGCTTGCTATCTTTGCTTCCACAGTCGGCTTGTGATTGGCAGTCTCCTGATCTTTAGAGCTTCCATCTCCGCCCCCTCCGCATCCTGCAGCCAATGATGCTATGATTATTGGATAGATAGCTTTATTCTTTGAATGATCGATAAATCTAGAACCAGCATCATACAATTTTCTGATAATCCTATCTATACTCATAAACCTACCCCCATAACTCTCTTAAAATCCGCTTGGTATATAAATATTTCTATTTTACACCTATTTAATAGTAGTAAACAAATAAAAAAGGACATTTAAACCAAGATTACTAGCAAAGATCAATTCTCAATCAGATTAAGTCGGCGATCATTATCTCTTCAGGAATAAGCTCACTTAAACTTCTCATAACGCTCTTCCAGAGCAGAGATAGCAGGCAGTAAGAATTACAGAAAGTTTTATATATCCTATTATATCTTATAATACACTATGGGGATAAATAATGTTTTACCTGCAGAGGTTGATTTTTCTGGATATTTAGGGGAATGGGTAGTTGTTTGCAATAATAAGGTGGTTGCACACAATAAAGATATAAACAAGATAGAGAAAGATATCAAAGGATGCAAAACAGAACCTGTTATCGCAAAGATCCCCAAGAGTGAAACTTTAATATTCTAAAATGTCTTTAATTTTCAGATATATACATGTACAACGGCCAGATGGAACATTAAGACAGGCACCATTTATTCCTGTCCATGTTAGAAATAAATTTGGAAGACTTATGAAAGTGGTTGCTCTTTTAGACTCTGGTGCAGACAATACAGTCATTCCAAAAGATTTAGCTGAACTTCTTGGCCTAAAAGAATCTAAAGAAGAGTCAGATACAGGAGGAATTGGCGGAAAAGTTAAAGTAAAAAAGTCTAGATTAAGATTTAGGCTAAAAGGAGATAGGGAAAATTATCCTTTAGATGTGCCTGCTTTAGTGCTTCAGGATAATGGTATAGATGTTCCATTGATCCTGGGAAGACATGGGTTCTTTGAATATTTTGAAATAACATTTAAACAAAATAAAGAAAAGATAGTCTTAAAGAAAATTTCTCCAAATAAGATATATTAAAGCTCACTTAAACTTTTCATAACTCTCTTCCAGAGCAGAGATAGCAGGCAGTTTCTTTCCTTCTAAAAACTTCAAAGAAGCTCCTCCTCCGGTTGAAACCCACGTCATATTATCCTCAAGATCCAGGTCATCAACAGCAGCTGCAGTATCTCCTCCGCCGGTAACTACTGCCGCATCCAGCTCAGCAAGACACTTAGCGATTTCAGCAGTACCTTTCTTAAAAGAATCTATCTCAGCAACACCCATTGTCCCGTTCCAGAACACAGTCTTTGCTTTTTCAAGCTCTTTTCTGAAAATCTCTATCGTATTATCCCCTATATCAAGACACATCATGTCTGAAGGGATGGAATCCACTTCAGCTTCTTTTGTTTCAGCTCCATCCTCGACCTTATCCGCGCAGACAACATCCACAGGAACAGTTACCTTTTCATCTGAGAGCAGGTCTTTGGCCAGCTCCACCTTATCCTCTTCAAAAACACTTTTTCCGATATCTTTTCCCTGGGCTTTCAGAAATGTATTTGCCATAGCTCCCCCTATCAGGAGTTTATCCACTTTCTTAAGCAAAGCATCTATCACAGTTATCTTATCACTCACTTTTTTACCGCCCATGACAGCTATAAATGGCTTTTCGGGATTTTTAAGCTTTCCAAGCTCTTCCAATTCTTTCCCGACCAACTTTCCTGCGGCAGAGGGGAGATATCTGGTAACAGCATGCACTGAAGCATGCTCTCTATGACATGTCCCAAAAGCATCATTCACATAATAGTCAGCAAGAGAAGCAAGCTTTTTTGCAAATCCCGCAGCATTCTCTTTTTCTTCCTTATGGAACCTAAGGTTTTCCAGCAACAACACTTCTCCTGGTTTGAGTTTCTCTGCAAATCTTTCAGTGTCTTCTCCGATGCAGTCATCAGAAAAAAATATCTGCTGGCCAAGAACCTTTTCAAGCGGCACAATCAGCTGCTTCATGCTCAGCTCTTTTACAGGCTCCCCTTTTGGCTTTCCCAGATGAGACATCAGGATAACAGCAGCCTTTTTCTCAAGAAGATACTTAATTGTGGGCATAGCTGCCTTTATTCTCTTATCATCAGCAACTTTTCCTTCAGAAAGTGGAACATTAAAATCTACTCTTACAAGAACCTTTTTGTTCCTGACATCAAGGTCTTCAACTGAGAACATTTTATTGTATTGTCCATCCGCCGTCTATGGCGATGGTCTGGCCAGTCACATAATCAGATTCAGCAGAAGCAAGGTATACAGCAAGTTTGCCGATATCTTTTGGCTTTCCCATCTTTCCAAGAGGCACTCCTGCTAAAGTCTGTTTCAGAAGTTTCTTGTCTTTCTTGAGAAAATTAGTCATAGGTGTATCGATTACGCCGGGAGCTATAGCATTTACATTTATCTTGGGAGCAAGCTCAATAGCATTCTCCCTGGTCATATTTACTATCCCTCCTTTCGATGCGCAGTAAGCAGAAGCATTTGCATATCCCACCAGTCCTGCGATAGAAGCTATGTTTATTATCTTTCCTTTCTTCATGCGCTTTGAAGCAGCCTTAGTACAAAGGAAGACACCTTTAAGATTTACATCTATAGTCTTGTCCCAATCTTCCTCGTTTAGATCTTCCAAAGGCTTCTGGATAAATATCCCTGCATTGTTTACCAGTATGTCTATCTTCTTCAGTTTCTTCACTGCAGCAGCCATAAGCTTGTCAACACCATCTTTGCTTGAAACATCACATTCTATCCCTATAGCCTTAACATTATATTTTTTTGCTATATTCTTTGCTGTCTTGTCGCAGTCTTTCTGCTTTATGTCAGAAATAACAATATTTGCTCCCTGTTCAGCGAGAGCTTCGGCAATGCCTTTTCCTATCCCTCTTCTTGACCCTGTTATAACAGCAACCTTTCCCTTTAGGTTAGATATCATTTTCGCATCATTACCTTGATCATGTCTATTATCCTGCTTGAGTATCCCCATTCATTGTCATACCATCCAAGCACCTTTACAAAGTTTCCTTTTCCTCCAAGAACAGTTGTTTTCAGAGAATCAAATATACATGAATGCGGATTTTGGATTATATCCCTGCTTACAAGAGGATCTTCGCTATATTCAACTATGCCCTTCATCTTCCCTTCAGCAGCATCATTGAAAAGTTTGTTTATCTCTTCATCATTTGTCTCTTTTTCCAGCTCTACAGTAAAATCGCTTACGCTTCCGCATACAACAGGAACCCTCATAGCCATCCCATCAAGCCTGCCTTTAATTTCAGGGATTACCGCCTCTACAGCGCTGGCAGCCCCTGTTGTTGTAGGGATTATATTTTCTGCAGCAGCTCTTGCCCTTCTAAGATCCTTGTGGGGCCCGTCAACCATATTCTGCGTAGAAGTATATGCATGTACTGTAGTCAACAGCCCTTTCTTTATCCCAAATCTGTCATGAAGCAGCTTGACCATAGGGGCCAGGCAGTTTGTAGTGCACGATGCATTTGATATTATGTCTTCTCCTTCATATTCCTTGTCATTCACTCCCAGAACATATGTATTGATATCAGGAGATTTTGCAGGCGCACTCAAAAGAACTTTTTTAGCCCCGGCTTTTATGTGTTTTTCAGCATCTTCCCTTTTTCTGAATATTCCTGTAGATTCCACTACAATATCTACCTTAAGCTCATCCCATGGCAGGTTTGCAGGGTCTTTTTCAGATAGTGATTCTATCTTCTTGTTGTTTATCATCAGCTGGCTGTCTGTAGCCTTTACAGTTCCGTCAAATTTTCCATATACTGAATCATATTTTAGCAGATGGGCAAGAGTGTCATTGTCAGTAAGGTCATTTACTGCGACAAACTCAATATTCTTGTCATCCAACCCTGCTTTAAGAACCATCCTTCCTATCCTGCCGAATCCATTGATTGCAACTTTTATCTTAGCCATATTATAATCACCTTTTTATTTTGATATCTTTTCCTAAACATTCTCTGTTTAAATACTTTTCTATGGTTGTTTAAAATTTCAGCAGGGAATTTCAGCAGGTTCAATACTCCTCAATTCACGATGAAATTTTCAATTCCTATCTAAGTCAAGACTTTATCCATATATTTGAAAGCCTGCCTCGCAATCAGGATATCCAATCTATGGCACACTCAATTCTTTAATGCTTCTAAATAGCAGACTAATTTTCAATCATATCCATAGCGCTTAATTCTTTAATATTTTTAAACAGCAACTTAGAATTCAATCCTATCCATGGCACTCACAGCTTCGCTGTTCCTGCACAGCCTCAGTGCG
>CAYXHN010000009.1:1098-18429 GCA_964464955.1 uncultured Methanosarcinales archaeon | reverse complement strand
ATAAAGAAAAAAGTTAGAATATAAAGAAGTGTAAACTAAATATCAAATTGAACATACCTTTTAAAAAACCATAATCTTTATATATGAATAATCACTACTTTGGAATAACATATATTTAAAAGTATAAAAGGGGGCTAAAAAAGATTTTATTTGGCTTAAAAAGACGTTTTTAGGCTCAAAAAGGTCAATAAAACCTAAAAAACTCCATGGAGGGAAAATAAAAATGAAAACAAGTATATTAAAAATTATGTTAATTGTCTTGTCTTTAGTTCTTTGCGCTTCTGTAGCTTATGCTGATGTAACAGTACAGGGAACATATGACAAGGACAATCCTACTTTTGGATCTGAAGATCAGCAGGCGAGCAATTCAAGAGCAGATGATGAAGATGATGAGGATATCTATGACATAATAGCAATAACATTGAAGAACAACGGAACATCTAATGTTACTGTAACTAGCATAAGTTTTAGCGGAGATGGATTTAGCGATTCTGACCTTAATATAACTATGGCAGAAGCTAAAACTATCGAACCAAATTCAACAGGAACAATAGATCTTACTGCAAGGATACCCGAAGATCTTGACGCTGTAGAGACAGACGATGATGAGGATAATTATCTTGAACCTGTGGCTATAAAAGTTGCAGAGATAACATTCAAAGATGCAAGTGAAGAGTCATTAGTAAGCTTTGATGCTTATATGCAGAGAAAGAATGAACTTACTTTTGATGATGATGAAGTAGAGCTTTCTATAAACGGCGGTTCTGGAGACACTCTTGAAGATGGAGACAGGACTGATGATAAGATTATCCCTGGAGAAGATGACCTTACATTGATAGTTGTTGCAGCAAATGGTTTTTCAAGCAGCGATGAGCTGGAAATAGAAGATGTTGAAGCGACAATAGTTCTTGATGATGATACAGACAGCAGCTGGGACTGGGATGATGTAGATGAAAGCGAGAGTATAGGAACAATAGATTACGGAGACGAAGAAGAAGAAGAGATAGATTTTTCAATCACAGATGAAGTTGACGACTATGATGATTATGAAGCAGAAGTATATCTGACAGGAGAAGATGAGAACGGGGCTAAGCACGGAGCAAAGCTTACCATCAGGCTTGATCTTGACAGGGAAAGCTATGACTTCAATATAGACAGGGCAGAGCTTGGATTGTCAACTCTTGCATGCACAAGAACAACAGAGCTTGATATCAAGATAGAAAGCCTTGGAAGAAAAGGAGATGATGAGTTGGCATTATATGTAAAGAGTGATGCACTTGGAATCGACTATGAAAAGACAGACATTGAGCTTGAGGAGTATGGAGATGATGACTCATACACTAAGAGGATCCCTATAACAGTGCCTGATGACTTTAAGGCAGGAACATACCCGATCAACATCAAGGTCTATTACAGCGGAGACGAGGATGACGGAGTCCACGCAGACGAGATAGACAGAAGCCTAAAAGTCGAAGACTGCCAGAGCTCTGGATCTTCTGATGATGGAGACGGAGACGATGGCAATTCAGAGGTTGTCACTGTTCCTGTAGCAGACGGCGATGATACAGATACATCAGATGGAGACTCATCTGCTGAAGATGATACAGATGATGAAGATGTTGTCATAACAACTGAGAGCTCTTTCAGAGACAGCACAGCTTATGCAGCAATACTCGTGCTGGCTGTTCTGGTCGCATTTGGAAGCTTGATATTTTTGATGGTGGCTTATTTCATAAAGAAATAAGTTTTAACCTTATTTTTTTAATTTCTTAATTTCTTTTTTTGTAAGAATATCCAGCAATAATAGATAAAAATATTCCGGTTCATACTTAGAAAACTTTATTAAATACAAATGTAGATATCTATTTGATAACCATGAATGATAACCACCCAGGTGTAGTAAAAAACGAAAACTTTATAAATGAATAATATTATTGGTAAACAAGATGGACCACAAAAAAAGCCTTTTTGAAAGACTGAAATTCTCATCAGTACCTTATATTGTAGCAGGATTGTCTTTTCTGCCTATCGCATGCGGAGGCGGAGGAGGTGGAGGCAGCGGTTCTGAGCCTGCACAGGAAACAGTGATTCCAGATGATGGCGGAACTGAAGACGGAGAAAACACTGATCCAGTCATAGAAGATGTTTCTATATCCCTTGATTCATTAGCAGACCAATATGAAGGCACTGTAACTGTTTCAGGAGATGTTTCAGGAGGAGACGGAAGCAACTATAATGTTACTTTGTTCAACAGGCTGCAGGGAAATACAAGCTGGACAGAAACAGATATTTCGACAGCAGACAATATGTTTACAAAAGATATTACTTTAGAATCCGCAGTGCATGAGCTCTATGCAGGTGCTGAAAGCGGAGGAAAGATTGCTGAAACATCTGTAAAATCATTAGAGATATGGGCAGATGAAGTAAATGCAAATGCAGAGATAGCTTCTGTTCTTGAACAGTATAAGCAAGATGGTATTATAATGGATTATTTTATGGATTTCTCTTTAGATTTGGGCGGGATGCAGATAGAATCTGATTTTGCTGTACTTCCTGATCTGGATACAGGCCTTGTGGCCGGATGGTACATTGGCGAGAATGATGGAAACAAACAGGCTGAAAAAGACGAGCTGGAATCTAACGGATTTTCATGGGTACAGATAGATCCTTGCCTAACATCTAAGATAGCAGACAAGTTGGACACTATAAGAACAAATGATTACAGCTCAGGACAGATACTAAAACCCGGACAGGAAACTCTGCTTAATACTGAAAATCTTATAAAAGAAGAGTATTCAGGAAATAATATCTTAAAGCATTACAGCGGTACTGACAAGCTTGGAAATGATTATAGGAAGAAAGAGACGTTTGACCTTGAAGGCAGTATCCTGAAAAAAGAGTTGGGCAGCATAGTAGCTGATTATGATACCGGAATCCTGAAATACAGGTAAGTTTTTTATATTCTCTTCTATTATACACTATAAGATGACCGAAAAATTAGAATCTTCAGTCGATTCTTCGCATGATGATGACCTGGCTATTGATGTCAGCGATATCCTTGAAGAGGATGATATTATCAGCGAGATAGATTTCTCAGGAAATAGAATCCCAGACGAGAAAGGGGCTATAGATATAAGCAGGATGGAAGACATAAAGATAGCAGGTGATAATAAGATAATCAGAAAACCTTATTCTGCAGAGGGATTTTATCTGAAGGGATTTTACATGCTAAAGAATGAAGAGTACAAGGATGCAAAAAAACAGTTCAAGATGGCTTCAGAAAGATCAAAATCAGGGAGGATAGCCAAAAGGTCGAGAAGGCAGATAGAAGAGTGCAACAAGTACATCAACTAATCTTTTTCTTAAGATGAGGAATACCCTTATATGAAAATATGCCTATGATTATGATTATTGCCCAGAACTGAACTCCATTGAGCCTTCCTAATGCAAACAATATCATATTTGCTATAAGGAGCATTATAAGGATTATCGAGAGCGGTTTTAGCTTGTCCATAGTTATTTTTAATTGCTTGTAGGTTTATAACCTTTTCTTTTTTATTGAAATTTTCAATTCCAAAAATTTGTTAATCATAGTGCGGAGATCAGATGAGCAAGGATCATCAGCAAATTTCTTTTATCTTAATTAAAATATTATTCCTCTGGCTGTAGTTGGGAGTTACAGATACCATATATGATAAATGGCCATGAAAATAAAGATCCTGCCGATAGATGTCCGGCATTAAACCTCTGAAGATATCAAATGTTTTCAGGATGCCAAAAACAAAGATCCTGATTCTGGATCTGCAGATCAGACATAGATTATTTTTCATAAGATTTTTAAATGATCAGAGAATAGCAGATAGTATGACAGAATGCCCTAATAAAGAAAAGAATCTTGAGAACTGCAACTGCACATACCCCTGCGACAAAAAAGGGGTCTGCTGTGAGTGCATAGCATATCACAAGGAAAGGGGAGAACTGCCTGCATGCTTTTTTTCTGAAGCTGATGAAAAAACATATGACAGGAGTTTTGAGAAGTTCAAAGAGTCAAACTAAGAGCATTTACCTTTATAATAAGCCCATTCTTCGCAGATATTTCCTGAAGCAAGTATACAGTTGTTATATTCACCATCTTCTTCTGTGATCGTTTGCAGTATACCTCCCTGTTCCAGGCAGTATTCTGAAGCCGGATTTCCAAGAGGCTCTACATGGCATTTATCAGCCTCACACCAATATCTTGTTCCGAGCTTCATATCATCTGGTCTGCAATCTTTGTTTGAGGTGCATTCTATGTTAGAGCATGCTGTCAGGAATATTAGCATGATCATAGGGATTATTATTATTTTCATCATATCTTATCTTGATATTGTCCTTTATAAACTTTTTCAACCCAGCAGGGATAATCATGAATTGGCTATTCAAACAATATCAGCATCAGTTAAAATACTAAATCTTTTTGCAGTACATCAGTAGAATTACAGAGCAAATTTATTCCATAGGCTGGATCAAAAAAAAGAACCAGGATCTATTTCAATCTTTGCAGCCATTTCCTGACCTTTTCTGTTGCCATGACATCATCCTTGTTGTATTGGATGATAGTCTCAATAAACTTGGGGTCTTTTTCTGCAAGCCATCTTGTGAACCAAATTGTACTTTGTCCTCCAGAAGCATCTTTTTCAGACCATTCAAAACCCAGATGTTTTGCTATATCTTTTATGGAATATGAATACAAAGGAAGCACTGCTGTCTTTTTTACTGCGCTGAATAGGTCTATCATGTTTTGGGTTATCTTTCTGTATGTTTTTTCATCACATCCATATCTGTGCTTTAGTTTTTTCATCGCGTTTTTCTCGTAAGGAGCATAATGATAAATCCTGAAATCTTCTTTTTCCCTGAAAAAGCTGATAAAATCTTTCCATGCTTTTTCCTCCTGCTCAGGAGTCTTGGCAAGGAAATATCTGTACTTCCCGTCTATCAAGAGCCCGAAAAGATATTCTATGCCCAGATCAGGTTCCCCTTCTATATCAAAGAAGATCTCTGTCTTTGCTTTCGGAAAATAGAAGTTTCCTATCTTTATCGTCTTTTTTTCTATCAATGCTTTTGACTGGGTTTTCCATCTTTTAAGCGAGGCTTCCCCAAGACCTTTTATGTTTTTCAGTACATCCACATCCATCTCAGCAGCTTTTTCAAAATTGTCTATATTGTTCTCGATAAGAAGCTCCTTGCTTTTTCTTCCCAGATTATAGATAAGAGACAAGTCTTTTTCCTTTTCTGCTTTTTCAAGACACACATCTCTCCAGGGGCATTCTCCGCATCCGGAACAGATATGAACCTCTGCTTCGCATCCGGAAGCGATGTTTTTTATCTCAATAAGAGTTTCAGAATATTGGTTTATATAATCGCATGTATGAAATTTTCTGCTTTTGTTGTTCAGGATAAGATATGTATTTTCTGGCATCTTTTCCTGGACCTTTTGCAGCAAAGAAGAGTAGAACATTATCTGCATTATGTACTGCTTTTTTGAATGCACAGCAACTTTTATATCCATGGCTTCGTAATGGTGATCTCCAAGTTTACTCTTGCCTGGAACCCTTATCAGGATGTCAGGTCTCCCTACAAGATCCTTGTCTATAAGAACTCCCTGGAATATGAGAGACGCCCCTTGTTCCATGAACTGGATGGTCTGTCTGAATTTTTCCTCATCTTTTGCAGTCTTTTCAGGAGCTACATATTCTATATTCTCAGCTACCTCTTTTTCATGTTCTCTTCCGATCCTGAACCTTGAAAGCATGAATTCAGAATGGGGCAGCTTTTTTTTAGCATCTCCAAAAAAATCAAGATAGACCTTTCTTGGGCATTTTACATAATTGTAAAAATGAGTCGCTGTTATCATAATATATCAAAAAAGAAGAGTATATTTAAAACTATTGCGATATCAGCTTTTTTCCAGATAGGCAGTCAGTTTCCTCTTTTCCGGAGATATTCAGTCAGATGAGGGTTTTTATTTTCCATAGATCTATCTATCTCTTCTAATGACTTTTTTATGCCCTCTAAAGCTGACGAACCTTTATCAAGTTCTTTCAGAAACTCATCCACCCTTTTCTTACCCTGCATAATGAGATATATATCTTAGAAGTTTAAAAATTTTCTGCTTTTATCTGCTCACTATGAATGCATGATCAAAATAACTTGCTGCCCGTTCAAGTGCTCTTTCAGCTTCTTCTTTTCCATATTCCCTGTTTTGTCTCTCAGGAATCCCTATGATTATCCTGTGATCATATTTTTTATTCTGGATAGCATCTACAAAACAAGGAAGCTCTCCGTTCTTATACAGCTTGTTATCCTCGATGAAATATACAAATCCTTTATTCCTATCGATTATATTCCTGGCTTCTGCAAAATCTGTATGAGTATTTTCATCATCCCTTAAGACTTCCAAATATCCATGGGCATAGTTCTTGTATCTTATAAAAGGAAACTGGCTTTCCTCTTCAAATCCAGAGGTTCTTGTTTCCAGATCTTTTTCCACAGCAGGATATGCATTGTAAGTTTTATCTATATTTTCTATAGTATCAACTATCTCATCCTCTGTCAGAGACCTCTTCTTTGAGGTTTTGCTTAGTTCTTCTAAGTCATGTATCGGATTCATCTTATTTTTGACCAGATATCTCTAATATCCAGCTGTTTTTCTGAATAAACTTCAGAATAGGTTACTGTTTCTCGTCTATAATTAGAATTTTTCAGTTCTTTATAAAGCTTACGTTAAACTTTTAAATGGAATAATCTGATTTTCCAACGATATAATATCAAAGAATAAACTGGATATCTAAAACAATAAACTGCTAAAACTAATTTCTCTGAAACAAAAGGATTATATACATCTTGTTTTCAAAAAAACTGTGAGAACATGGTAATAAGTCAGGGATGCCCTATCTGTGGCAGCGACATAAAAGGCAGTAAAGAAATAAGGTTCTACTGCAGGAACTGCAATCTTCTTTTCTAGGTAAATAGCAGCATAAGTATTTAAATAACAGCATTTTTCTTGATTAACATGAAATGCGCTCACTGCGGAAAATGCTGCACTTCAAAGGGAATACAGATAAATGTTACGATAGGGGATATCTGGAGAATAGCAAGTCATCTTGATATTCCCATAGCAAGACTTTTTCCCGAAAATATAGCATTAAATCCTTTCAAGGATCCAGGGACAAAAGAGATAGAGATGGATCTTGGCCTTAATATCCCCTGCAGGTTCAGAAAAGAAAACCGGTGCTCTATCTATCCTGTCAGGCCGTTGAACTGCAGGCTGTTCCCTTATTGGGTCATAGCTTCAGTGGATGAAAAAGACCTGCCGACCGTCCTTAAAGGACATAAGTGCAGCTATGAAATAAAAAACAAGGAGAAATACAAAGCATATTCAAAACAGCTTGGAAACATCCTGTTAGAAGAAGATAATCTCTTCAGTATAAAAGATGAAAAACTGGGCAAAGATATGGTTCAGGAGATAGAAAAGGCTATAATGAGTAACCTGGACCAGCTTGCCTCGAACAAAGAAAAGATAGAGCAGGCTGAAAGATCTCTTTGATATAGGGAGAGTATACCATATCTCTCATCCATTTGCTGATATTTTACAGCAGCATAGATTCACTGTTGCAGCTATCTGGGCAGTATGTCCATTATCTTATCTGCTTTATATCTCGGATTATCGCTTTTGAGTCGATCTTGTATTTTCTTATCAGCTTTTCCGGTTTGCCGCTTCTTGGGATGTCTCTTATGTAAAGATGTCTTATCTTTCCCAGGACTTCTGAGACAGCACATCCTGCTCCGCCTTTATAATGATCCTCTGCAACCAATACATTGTTGTTGCATTCTTTTGCATGCTTTAGCAGCGCTTTCTCATCGACAGGCTTTATAGAATAAAGGTCGATAACCCTGATGTTTATCCCTTTGTCTTTCAGCTCATCATAAGCCTTAAGCGCCTCATGCACAGTTGTTCCTGTCCCTATAACCATCGCTGTATCCTCTGAGCTTTTCCTCAGCACTTTCAGACCGCCTATCCTGAAATTTTCCTTATTTTTGTAGATAACAGGAGTTTTCTGTCTCATGGTCCTGAGGTAGTTTATTCCCTGTCTCTTCAGCATCTCTGTTGTCAGCGACTCTGCAGAGACAGCATCACAGGGATTCAATATGACCGACTCAGGCATGCTCATGAACATAGAGATATCTTCAAGTCCCATCTGTGAAGGGCCGTCTTCTCCAATGCTTACGCCGGTATGGGATCCCACCAGATTTAGGCCCCCCTGAGAATACTGGGCCATCCTTATGAAATCATGGGCTCTTGTCAGGAAACATGCAAATGTAGCTGCCACCGAAACAAAGCCTATCACAGAAAATCCAAGAGCCATCCCTACCATGTTTTGTTCAGCTATAAATGACTGAAAGCTTCTCTTTGGAAACTCCTCAAAAAAGAATTTTGTTCTTGTAGAATTTTTCACATCTCCGTCAAGTACAACAATGTTCTTGTTCTTCCTGCCCATATTTACAAGAGCCTTTCCAAAAGCAGTTCTTGTAGCGACCATCTCGCCTTTGCTATATCTGTTCCCTGCAGCAGGCTTTACAGAATATTTTTGCTTCCTGCAGCAAGATATAGATGATTTAAGTGTTATATCTGCAGCCCCTATCTCTTTCAGCGCTTTGTCTAATCTGTCATCTTTAACAGGCTTTCCGTGAAGCCCGTTCTTATTTTCCAGAAAAGAGACCCCTTTTCCTTTTATCGTTTTTGCGATTATCACATAAGGCTTTTTTCCTTTTTTTGCGAGTCTTATAGCTTTCCGGAGCTCTTTGATATCATGTCCGTCTATGACTGCAGTATCCCATCCAAAAGCATGGAATTTTTTCTTGTATATGGAAGCCTCGTGGCCATGCATAGCCTGTCCTGACTGCCCGAGCCTGTTAAGATCTATTATGGCGCAAAGATTATCTGCATTGAGGTATGCAGCTGAATTTGCCGCTTCCCAGACAGAACCTTCTGCTGTCTCCCCATCTCCCATGAGAACATAGACCATCCCTCTGTCATCTTTCAGCCTTTTTGCCAAAGCCATGCCAACACCTGCAGACAGACCCTGGCCAAGACTTCCTGTAGCTATCTTGATGCATTTCATCCTGTTTGTAGGATGGCCTTCAAGCACGCTGTCTATCTTCCTGAGATTCATCAGCTCTTTTCTAGATACAATGCCTGCTTCAGCATAAGCAGCCCATAATATGGGTGCTGCGTGCCCTTTTGACAGTACAAACTCATCATCTTCTTTCATCTCAGAAAAAAACAATGTACTCATTATCTCTGCACAGGACATGCATGAGGTCGGATGGCCTGAACCTGCTGCAGAAGTAGATCTGATAGAATGCACTCTTAGCTTGTCTGCCATAAGCTTCAATTCCCTATTGCCTGCCATCTTATTCCAGCCCTCTTTTTTTAGCCATCCCGGCAGCCATCTTTTTTGATTTTCTTATATGATCACTCAACATATTATCACCTTGCTTACTTTGTATTATATCTTTGATTTTCTTTATTTTCTGCATCTGGACGGGTCCATCTGCCTTACAGCGAGAGGTATATCCTCTTTCCCAAATATTGATGTTCCGGCAACTATCTTGTTTGCTCCTGCCTTTACGCATTTGCAGATATTGTTTTGATTGATGCCTCCGTCAACTTCTATGTTTATTTTTTTATCCCATCCTCTTAGCTTTTTAACCTTTTCCAGCATGGACGGCATGAATCTTCTTCCGCCTGCCCCAGGAGGTACAGTCATGACAAGAGCAGTGTCTATCCTGCTAAGGTAAGATCTGATCTTCTCAGCTTTTGTTTCAGGGTTAAGCCCTATACCTGCTTTCATACCATGATCCTTGATCTTTCTTATAAGCTCAAGTATCTCTTTCTCGTCTTTTGCTGTCTCGATGTGGAATATTATAAGGTCTGCTCTTATCTGTTTGAATGGAATTATATATCTTTCAGGATCCTCCACCATCAGCTGTACTTCATATATTACTTTCTTAGCTATCCCTTCGAAAGCATCAGCCATGACAGTGATGTTATCCACAAATCTTCCGTCCATGATATCGATCTGGACAGAATCAACCACCTCTTCAACCTGTTCAATCTCTTTCTTCAGCCTGTTTTTTGTCTTTACAAGTATCGCAGGGATAAGCTCAGGTTTTTTCATACTATCTTATTCCGGATATTTTTTTTATCCTTCTTTTATGCTTTTGCTTCTTGCTAAAATCTGTATCAAGCCAGACCTTTACAAGCTGTTTTGCTTTTTCTTTGCCAAAGCCTCTGCCCCTTAATGCAGCTATATTTGCATCATTGTCTTCTCTTGATTTTACTGCAGTATACCTGTCATATATCAGAGCAGCCCTTATATCTTTTACCTTGTTTGCAGCCATGACCATCCCTGTTCCTGTTCCGCATATAAGTATGCCCCTGTTCTTTTTGGGATCTTTAGCCACAGCTCTGGCTACTTTCTTTGCGTAATCAGGGTAATCATCAGGCTTCTTCTCGCTGTCAGTGCCCACATCTTTGTAATCCATGCCCTGCTTGTCAAGAAATCTTTTTATATATTCTTTTGTCTTGTATCCTGCATGGTCTGCTCCTATAAATATCATCTTTCCTCTTTTCGTGATAGCTGATTGTATGTTCATAGAATTCTATTATATTTAAACCTATTGATATTGCAGTCAATGCTATAGAAATATTTAAATAAAGAAGAGATCTAATATGTCTTAAAGAGGTATATTATGAAAATATTTATTGATTCTGCAAAACTGGATGAGATAGAAGAAGCATATTACTGGGGTGTTCCTGACGGTGTAACAACAAATCCTTCTTTGATAAAGAAAGCTATGGAGGATCTTAAGAAAAAAGGCAAAAAAATTACCATGAAGAGTTATATAAATAAGATACTCAGAACAGCAAAAGGGACTCCTGTCTCCCTGGAAGTTACAGGATACATATACAAGGACATGGTCAGGCAGGGCAAAAAGCTCTATAAGATTTTTAATCCTGTTGCAGATAACGTCTGCATAAAGATCCCTGTAAACCCTTCTTTTGAAGGAGATACCGGCAGAAATATGGAAGGGATAAAAGCGGTAAGAGATCTGGCCAGAGCAGGGATCCCTGTCAACTGCACTCTGATATTTACTCCAGAACAGGCGCTTATGGCTGCAAAGGCAGGAGCAAAGATGGTCAGCCCCTTTGCAGGCAGGGTTGACGATCATATAAGGAACCAGTCAAAGATAAGCTTTGACAAGCATGATTATTTTCCTGCTCAGGGTATGGAAAAAAGGCGAAAGACACTCATGGATGAAGGTATTGTTTCAGGGATAGATCTTATCAAAAAGACTGTTGAGATATTCAGGAAGCACGAGATAAAGGCAGAGGTTCTGGCAGCTTCTGTCAGGAACAAAAGGCAGGCAAGAGAGGCTGCTTTAGCAGGAGCTGACATAGCGACCCTTCCTTTGAAAGTCATAAGGGAGATGCTTATACATTACAAAAGCCAGGAAGGCATGAAAAAATTTACAGAAGCTGCAGTAAGAGAATATAAAGACATTACAAGATAGGCATATATTTCTAAAAACAGTTAAGATATCAGGATAGATAAAATTATAGGGTGGGCTCATATAATCTTAAATGCCACAAGGATGGCTATAGTTACAAGCCCCATAAGCGTAAGCTCTTTCATATATTTAACCTTAGAAAGATATTTTGAAAATCTGAAAACAACATAAACCTCTAAGATTCCTGCAGCCATTATCCCTGCAGCTATAAATATCTGTTCTGAAAAACCCCTCGTCATCAGAGAAAGATATACAACAAGGTCATCTATGCTTGTTGCAAATACAGTCAGGAAACCTATCATCGACAATGCACTCAATCTTACTTCTTTTGGCAGTCCCTTAAGAAACTTGTTTTCTGAGTTTTTCTTTTTTCTGAAATATACGATAAAGGCAAGAATTAGTATCAGCATTGCACTTATTATATTCCTGTAAGGGATAAGGTATAATGCCTTTGAAAGAAGAATAGCGATGATGATTATAACAAATACTGAAAATATCATCCCTAATGCAAAAAAAGCCCTGCTTGTTTTCGTCTTCAGCAAAGAAGCAGCTATAGGCACATGAGATATGGTGTCATCTGCTCCTGTAAGTATGTTTGCCATAAACCCTTCTAAGAAAAGAAAAAACATAATGCTCATGGTTCAATATCTCATTTCCTGACCCACTTGTCTCCTTTTTTCTTGTATGATTTTTTCACAGCATTCCATGCTATCTTATTGCATGTTTCTGCAAGCGAAGTTTTCCCTTTTCTTAGGGTCTTTGTATTGCTTGTAAGCATTGTTGTAGGCTTTCCTGAAAATTGTCTGCGCTCCTTTTGGAAGATTGTCTCTTACTATTTTAGGAAGTGTCTTGTTTGACTTGTATGGCATTTTTCACCTCATTTTTTCAGCATATACCATAAGCTCTTCCAAAAATCCTTCAACTCTTTCATGATATGCTTTATCTTTTATCTTTCCTTTATTATCAAACAGCCCCTGCACATTTGAGAAATATACAGCATTGTTGATCGGAATCATGTGAAATGCAATGCAGACAGTCCTGAGCATCTGCACCATCCTTGCTCCTCCGAGGCCTCCTGCAGACACACCGCATATACCTACAGGCTTATCATGGAACTGCTTATAAAGCATGTCCATCATCATCTTCAATTCACCTGGATATCCATGGTTGTATTCAGGAGAAACTATGATAAGTCCTGCTGCCTTAGATATCTTTGGAGCCAGCCTTTTTGCATTCGGAATCTTTTGTGTGTTGTCTGTCGCTTTTATCCTGTAATCTCTCACATCAATGATCTCTGTCTTTATACTTTTTTCCTTTGTTTTTTCAAGCACAAATCTGGCTGCTTTTTCTGACTGCCTTCCTTTTCTTGCAGTCCCAAGAATTATAGGAATATAGGGTTTTTTCATATCTGTCTTATCTTTCATCTGGTATCTCTTCTTCTGAGTTGCAGGTATTATCTTACAGTAACCTCTCCTCTTATGTCTGAGTATATATCCCTTATTGTAAAATTTCCAGTTTCATCAAACTTATATGCCCATTGATCGCCAGGATCTATATTGCCGCTCTGCACTACAATGTCTTCTGGTTCAGCTATATTCACTTTTGCCCTTATAATGACAACATTATTGTAGAATTCTTCCTCTGTGTTGTAGAATCTTATTATATCCCCTTTGTCGATGGTTATCTCTTCAGGCCTTATAACTTTCTTTTTCGTGAGATTCATCACATATGTATCAGGCTCAGGGTCTTCTTCTGTAATCTCTAAAGTTTCACAGCTTTCGCCGTTCCAACACATCCCTTCTCCGCAATCGCAGCCATATGTAAGGACCTGAGCACAGACCATCCTATCTCTTTGGCTTTCGCACGAATCTGCACATGCTGTAGGCATCTGTCTCCATGTCCCTCCTGCGGCCTCGCACATCATTATCACACTTTCTTTTTGTCCATCTTTCTCCTCATCTTCCATTTCACACCCAACTATAAGAAGGGATGCTAATGCCAAAATTAATATTATTCTTTTCATCTTATCTCCTTTTTTTATTTTTTAGTGTATTTCTCAAACATTTCCTCGACTTTTCTCCAGTTGAGATTCTTGAAAAAAGCATCTGCATATTTTGTCTTGTCAGGGCCAAAATCAAGATAATAAGCATGTTCCCACATATCCAGCGCCATTATCGGCGCAGCACTCCATACAGCCCCTTCATCATGGAAATCAACAACATAATTGTGAAGCTTGTGATCTCTCCAGTCATAACAAAGCAGCACCCATCCTCTTGCAACAGTTGAACATGCCTTGAACTCTTTTTTCCATTTTGCATAGCTTCCAAAATCTTCATTGATCTTTTTCATAAGTTCCCCTTTTGGCTTAATACCTTTTCCTCCAAGGCAGTCAAAATACAATTCATGCAGCGCCATTCCTGAAGCATTATGGCTTTCTCCTTTCTTTAGTTCCCTTATATGGTCAAGTTTCCCTTTTCTTAAGATTTTAGCTATCTTGTTTCTCTTTCTTACATAACCAACATAATGCTTGTCGTGATGAATCCTTATCTGCTTCTCAGAAATACTTTTGAGTTTTTTTGGGCTGAACCCAAGCCTCTTTGCCTTATACATATTTATGTACACCTCTTTTATATCAGCAGTTATCCTGTTTATGATCATATACCTTTTTAATGTTTATATGTCTTTTGTTTTTTTATCTTTGAGAAAAACCTTGGGTTGTTTTTTATGAACTTATCAAGCAGTCTTGAAAAGATGTTCTCTTTCTCAAACTTAAAATAAAAAAAACCTATCAATGCGACAAGAAATGCTCCAAGAGAATTTACTATAAGATCCCACATAGTATCGATCAGGCCGGTTTTCTGCATATTAAATCCAAACAGCTGGTCCATGCCAAACTCAAATATCTCCCATAATGTTCCTATGCCTATAGCAAAAAAGAAGGAGAACAATGCAAACCAGAACGGATTTGCTTTGATCTTATTGCTTTTATAAAGCACATAAAGTATGATAAATCCTGCAAATCCAAGAGCTATACTTGAGCTTATATGTAGCAGCACATCCCACCACCAGAAACGGGTATAATATCCTCTTATCTCTCCGAGGAAAAGTGAAAGATAGATAAATATGATTATTGCAGAAGTGAAATCTATCGGCAGCCTTATATGGTATTTTCTTTCTACCAAAAAAGGCAAAAACGTCATAAGGAATATAAGAGTAGTTGTAAACAAAAGCGACCACCTTCTGTTCACTATCTCAAAGACAACAGCTATGATCAGGGTAAGCCTCAGGAAATGAGTTATTCCCTGTTGGATCTTTTCTGATAATGTTCTCTTCTTTATGGATGGCCCCATCACAACCAGAAATTTATCCTAGAATATAAATTTTACTAAAAAGAAATAAAAAAATAAAAAATTAGAGAACTTTTACTCTTGTTTCTCTTCTGTATTTTCTTCAGCAGGCGCTTCGCTTTCTTCAGCAGGCTGTTCTTCTGCTTTTTCTTCAGAACTTTCTTCTGCCTGTTCAGCACCTTCTTCTGTATTTTCTTCAGCAGGCGCTTCGCTTTCTTCAGCAGGCTGTTCTTCTGCTTCTGGCTCTTCTTCGCCAAAAGTTTCTTTAGCTCCTTCTTCAGGAGCAGCTTCTCCGCCTTCCTCAGCAGCTATGTCGCTTGCCTTCTTTACCAGTTTAACATCTCTTGCCTGAAGCCCTTTTTCTGTTTCTGCAGGCTCAAACTCAACAAGATCGTTGTCCCTGATAAATGTTCCTTCTTCTATTGCTGAGAAATGCACAAAGTACTCTTTCTCATCTTCTCCTTTTACAAATCCATAACCTTTTCTTCGGTTATACCATTTTACTGTTCCTTTCATTTCAACTCATTTCCTCCGTTTAATTTATCTTAAGGCGTTAATCCGCCTTTATGCATTAATTTGAGCCCTTCTTTTTTAAAACTTTCCCTTTTATAAATGAAAATACAGATTAATCACGCATTAGTAGCAACAAAACCAAAAGCTTTATATAGTAGTAATATCTACTGTATAGTAACACATAATAAATATTAGAGGGCCTGAAAAACCCATATATTGGGTCTTCAGGCTTTCTAAACCCCTAAAAAGGCAATTCAAGCCAAAAATGAGGTAATAAAAATGATCGAAACGACCCAAAAATGCCCTGATTGCGGAAATTCAAAACTGATACTGAATAAGGAAAAAGGAGAGATAATATGTAAATCCTGCGGCTCTGTAATAGAAGAATCTCTTGTTGATTTTGGCAGAGAAAGAGCTTTTGATGAGGATAATTATGAAAAAAAGAACAGGACAGGTGCTCCTTTTGATCCAAGAATTGCAAATAATATAGCTACAGAGGTGGGAAATTATGCTGATTTCAATAAGCTTCCTGCTAATGTCAAGAGGCAGATGTACAGGATAAGAGAAAAGAACAAATGGGTAAGCAACAGCCTGGATCAGAATCTGAATGTTGGGCTAAATCACATAAAGACAATAACCTCTTACATGAATATAGTAGATATAGTAGAAAAAGAAGCAGCAAGGATATATAGGATTTGCGCAGAAAGAGGCATAACAAGATACACAACCAATGAGAATCTTGCAGCAGCCTGCGTATTTATCTCATCCAGAGTAAACAGCCTGCCAAAGACACTTGGAGAGCTCAAGGAAGCCACAGGCATAAAGAAAAAAGTCATAGCAAAGACCTATAAGATGGTTGCAAGAAAACTAAATATAAAGATAATGCCCAATACACCCTTTGATTTTCTGAACAGATTCGCATCTGAGCTTAAGCTTGATCCCAGGATCCAGACAAGGGCAGTAAAGCTGATCAATCAGATGTTCAAGAAACAGATAACATCTGGAAAAAACCCTACATCACTTGCAGCTACCGCCCTGTACATAGCTTCACTGATGGAAAAGATCAGAGTAACCCAGAGACAGGTAGTAGAAGTTTCAGGAATAACAGAAACAACTCTTAGGAGCAGGGTAAAAGAGATATTGAAAGAGCTTGGCATAAAGAAATCAGATCTAAAGAGGAAAAAAGATTAAGATGAACTGCTTTGAATGCGACGGAAAAATAGAAACCTGCCCCAGTTATAACAATAATCTAAAACAGGATTTTTGCACCTATAAAAAGATAGCGCAAGATGATCTTAGAAAGTTTGAGAAGCGGGAAAGCGACATAACTCTTGGCCGCATGCTTGAAGATTACATGGGTATAAGCCTGCCTGAAAAGGTAGAAATAGATGCGCTTTTGAACTAGCCTGTCTTCTATATCCTGCTTTTTATAAGGACATATTCCCTGATAGAGCTGATTCAACATTATCCGTAGGCCTGTTGGATATTTGTTTTTGAAAGCCTGCTTGTGATTAGAATTCTTTAGGTATAGATCATGGAGCCATCTCTGTGTAAAAACACCTCCACAGCCTAGTGCGATTTAACTGATACCCTGGATCTGAATAGAGTTTAAGACTCAAAATCTTTGCATTGGCGGCAGGAGCAGAGAGAGCAGCAAGTAGCCAGCTCAATAACAAATTATTTTATCAGTCTTTTACCATGAGCAGCCAAGCTGTTTACAGATAACCTGCCTTGAGATATAATCAAAAACCTTTTATTCTAATCCTCATCATCATCATCTACGATGCAATGCAAAAGATGCGGCTATTGCTGCACATTAAGGGTTAGAATATCTCTTCCTGAATATATCAAACTTTTA
>CAYXHN010000009.1:0-1088 GCA_964464955.1 uncultured Methanosarcinales archaeon | reverse complement strand
TTATTTCTGGGGTACAGGAACTTTACTGTAAAAGATAGTTCAGGAAAAAGGTGCATAATGCAAAAAGAAAACAATGACTGTTTTTTCCTTAGTAGAAGAAAACATAGAACATCATGCCTGATATACAGGCACAGGCCAAAAACCTGCAGACAATATGCAAAAGATGAGCCTAAAGACTGTGCAGTCATAAATCCAGATGTAAAAGAAAGTATTATCTAAAAGATTATTCTGAACTTTCTTCAGACTTTTCTTCTTTAGCTTCAGGTGCTTTTTTCTCTGCTTTCTCAGGAGTTTTTTCCTCTGATCCTTTCTTTTCAGAAGTTTCAGACTTTTTTTCTTCAGCTGGAGATTCGCTTTCCGTCTTTTCTTCTTCAGCAGGTTTTTCTTCAGGCTTCTCTTTTGCCTTCTCCTGCTTGTCTTTCATAATCCTGGCTTCTTTTACCTCATATGCTTTCAGAGGATATATCTTGCTTAATTTTTTCTTCAGCTCGCTTTGAAGCCTGTGATTGACTATATATTCAAAGAATTTCTCGCTGTTCATGCTTTTCAGCTTCTTTTTTATCTCGCTTTCAGACTCTTTCCTTAATGCAGTCAATACAGAATTTTGAGCAAGCCCTTTTGTTACGATTATAACCTGAACCTTGAATTTCTTTCCGTCTCCAGACATTGTTTCAAACGAAACATCTGCTTTGTCTTTTCCTCTTCTTACCATCCTTTTAACAGAAGAAGGGACTATCCTATAGCCTATCATACTTGTAAATGCTTTGCCGTCTCTTACATGATCTACGACAAATTTGCCGACCGTGTTCTGCTTTCTTGCATCTCCAGTAAGGTTCATAAGGTTAGCAGGAAGTATCTTTCCTTCTGCATCCTGAGGTGAATAAACATTTGTTTCACCTATGTCTTTCTGGTTGAATATTCCTGGTGCTTTGATCGGCACCCATATTTTCTTTTTTATCTTTGTTCTTGCTCTTCTTACCATTTTAAATACAAACTAACATTTTATTTAAAAAGCTTTCTGTTTTATTCAAACATGTTCAATTTGATATTTAGTTTACACTTCTTTATATTCTAACTTTTTTCTTTAT
>CAYXHN010000008.1:0-18751 GCA_964464955.1 uncultured Methanosarcinales archaeon | reverse complement strand
CTTCATACTTGTTCTCCTAATTGCTTTGTTAATAATAACTTACATTCTCAGAGTGCTGGTCTATAAGGATTTCAGCAAAGATTATCTTGATATCATCGTCATAGGTTTCTTGCTAAGCCTGATGTTCTGGGCTCCTGCCCTCATAAAGAACTGGAATCTGTTTTTAGAAGGTCATCAGCTCGGAGGGCTGAATGCCTTCCTGCCTTTTGCAGAGCTTCTGATAGCTTCTTCAGCATTAAAGATAATCTCTGTGATTGCATTGGCTTTGCTTGTATTTTTATACTTTAGGCAGGACATTTGGTTCAGACATGCAAAGAAGATTCTAGAAAAAAAGAATTTTGCTATGTGGTTTTATCTGATAGTCTTGATATTAGGCCTCTTTCTTCTTATAATCCCATCTGACAAGATAATGTATGAAAAAGGCAGCGCTTCAAGAGCCTACACATTTTCCGACTTTTTCATTGCACAGAAAGGAAATATGATAAATAACCCTATAGGCATAGGATGGGTCGTCATGATAATATTCCTTGTCGGGATGTTCCTTCTGGTAAAGAACTTCAAAAAGCTTTTTGACGAGAAGAATTTCAGGCTTTTGATCCCTTTTTCCTGGACAATATTCTCTTTCATAGGGGTCATGGGAGCAAGATTCTCGATAGGCTTTGTTCCTTTCAGGATGTGGACATTCTTCGGCATGTCTCTCGCTTTAGTCTCAGGCTATTCCATATACCTCTTAATCAGAGGCATAGGCAGAAACAACCTCATAAAGCTGGCCCTCATAGTCCTGATAATCTTATCTGTTTATTACACCTCATTTGCCCCAAAATACTGGCACAACACAGCACAATGGCCTGACCACCAGATAATAGTCCCTGAATCCCAAAAACTCTATGTTTGGATGAGGGAAAATATCCCTAAAGATTCCATGGCTACAAACTTATGCCATAGGGAATCAACTTTATTTAGTTATGATATGCTTTCAAAGCCATGGATCGATAAAGCCCTGGTAGATGACAGCGAAGAAGCATATTATCGTGCAGCTCTGAACAAGAGCTTAGAGGACAATTATAATTTCTTAAAAAAGAACAATTTTAAATATGTTTCCTTAGGAGCAAGCTGCATAGCCAAATTCAAAACAGATGCAGGGCTCGTTAACCAAAGAATACAGGAAATGATAAATTCTACAAATTTCACGCCAGTCAAATCTACAGAGTCAGAATATTTATTCAGGGTGATATAGATAAAAACAACAATCAGCAAAGAATCATCTCTTAGGGACACATTGAAATTCATGCTTAAAAGAGACCTTAATAACATCAAGAAAAAAAGAGTCTTGGAAATAGGTCCAGGAACATGGGATTTTGCTAAAAAGATATTCGAGAAAAATGACTGCGATTGGAATGGGATTGAACCATTAGATGCAGGAGAAAAAAATTTAACGATTGTAAAAGGTTCTGTAAAAAACATCCCTTATCATGACAACAGTTTTGACATTGTACTTTGCAACCAGACAATTGAACATTGGTTTGAGTATAATGTCAGCATTAGAAAAGCCCTAGAAGAGATACACAGAGTATTAAAGCCGGGTGGAAAGTTGATGATAAACGCTCCGATCCACAACCACGGAGATCCAAGATTTATTATGGGAGAGCTTAAAAAAGTAAGGTCAGAGTTTAAAAAAGACATGTGGAGCATAAATTTATTTGAAAAAGTATTTCCTTCAAAAAAATTGCAGGGATGGAGAAAAATCGCTGCAAAAGGTTTTTTTAGCAAATTTGGATATCCTGATTTCTTGATTCCTGATCAGAAGAGATCATCTACGTATTTATTGAATATACATGCTAGAAAAAAGAAAACAAAGATAAAAAGTAAAAAAGATAAAAGATTAAGATATGCTTCTGTTATACTGAGGTTTATCAAAACTTACATCAAGACAAGAACAATATTTTATTTTTTCCATTGAGACAGGTCTCTTTTTATCAGCTTTTCTAGGTTATTTATGTCTTTCTTGAAATATTTTAACAGATATTCTTTTGTATTTGGGTTAATCTTTGGCTTTGCTTGATTTTTCATGTTCCATCTGGAGATAAAGCTTCCGATGTCCCTCTTTAACCTTAAAAAAAGTTTATTTTTCCATAATACATCACCGATTTTTGTTGTCTTTATCCTTTGTATAGATGAAAAAATTTTATTTATGAAAACATGTTTTGGATATTTTGTGGTGCCCACTTTGTTATTTAATCCCTCAGGGATGATAATCCTTGCTCCAAGATATTTTTGTATATCCTTTATAACTTTTTCAGGATTATTCACAATATCTTCAAACAGTATTATCTTAATCTGTTTCTTGGGGAATAGATTATAATATCTTTTTAGTTGCTTATAATAAAGACCTCTTTCGATGAATCCTGGAAATTTCTTGACAGCTTCTTCAAATGTACTTGCTATAAACAGGCTTTGAGAAGCAAACAAATACTGGGATTGCGCTCTTTTGACAGGGTTTCTGAGAATGGCAATGATCTTGACATCTGGAAAATCTTTCTTTATTCTTTTGGCGCATTTTTCGTCCCATATATAATCCGGAGAGATTTCTCCATTGATTTTGTCTGATTTTAATTTTAGCTGGTCTAGATACCACTTTATACCTTTTCTATAATTTTTCCTGTCTAGTTTCTGGTAAAAAGAATACCTGTCATTAAAGAACTCTATTTCTTTTTTTTTATATAGGTTGATATCAGGATGTTTCTTAAGATTCTCAGATAACCAGCTGCTTCCTGCCTTCTGAGCTCCTATTCCTATAAAATCTAAAGATTTTTTCATTTTAAAAAAACTTTCTCTGTTTATAATCAAAAATCATCTTTTTTTGCTAATATGATTATCTTGCTTGCTAAAAGATTTTTCATAAAAGTTACTTTTCTTCCCTTGGGTTTATTCTTTGTTAACCTGTAGAAAGGTAAAAAACTTATGGAGTTATCGCCTAAAATATTAAAACCCTTCTTCTTTAACAGGTCAGTCAAGGTTTTATATGTGAAGAACCTAAAGTGATAACCTTCGTCAGGTATGCTTTTTCCAAGAAGCATGTTCAACCTGACGCCTAAAAATGCGTAATTTGGGGTGCTTAACAGCAAAAAGCCTTTGTTTTTTAATATTCTTTTGATTTCACCCAATAAGTCTTCTGCTTTTTCTACATGCTCAATAACTTCTAAACAAGTTACTAGATCAAATTTTTTATCTTTGAAGGGAAGTTTTTTATTGAAATCTGCCTGTTTTGCATCAAATCCAGCTTTTTTTAACCTTTTGATATAATCTTTGCTTCCATCTGCACAATAAACCTCAATGCCATTATTTTTTAGTTTATATGAGAATTCACCAAGACCGCACCCAAGATCCAGTGCCTTGCCTTTTTTAACCATCTTAATCAATTCAAGCGCAGGCTTATACCATGGCCTTTCATCGGTCTTGTTTCTTTTCTGGGAGGGATCTATCATTTTAATATAGTAAGATATCTTTCTTTAATAACCTTAGGGCCATTTTCTTCCTTCAATATTCTTATACTTTCTTCTCCAAATTTCTGTCTTTTATTCTTATCTTTCATCAACAATATCTTTTCAGCAAGTTCTTTATAATCTCCGCTTTTGAATATATATCCGTTCTTTCCTTCATGCACTGCACCTAGTGCCCCGGTATTTGAGGATACTATTGCCGGAAGACCGTTTGATACTGCTTCAAAAACAACCATCCCTATAGGGTCTGAAACACTAGAAAGCACAAACAGATTATGTTTTCTATAGTAAACATCCAGCTTATCATTAGGGACTTTTCCTTTAAAATTGATAACATCATCAACATTCAATTTTTTGCATAATTTTTTCATATCTTTCATCAAACTGCCTTCTCCGACAAGATTAACTTCAATATCTTTTTTAGTTAATTTGTTATTTTTTATCAATTGTGAAACAGATCTGATCAAGATATGATGAGCCTTAAGCCATTCAAACCTGGCAACACAGATTATCTTAAGTTTTTTCTGTTTATTTCTTACTTCTCTTACAGGAATCTTTGGACTATATGGGGTCGGGATCAGATCCAGTTTCTTAAAACCTTTTTTCTTTAGATAACCATAAGCAGGCTTTGTCAATGCTATAACCTTATGTGCTTTTAGATTTATCAAAGGCCTTAAAAAGAATAGATATATTCTGAAGATAATATTTTCAATCAAATTGTGAGGATCATTCCTCTGCTCTTCCATTATGATAAACCTTTTTTTATGCAAGATGCAGTACAACAAAGCAACAAAAGCATAAGGCCTGTAATAAGGTTTTACACTTATAATATCATAATCTTTCTTTTTTAAAAATTTATACAATCCTTTGTAAGATATCCAGCTTTTAAATATCTTTAACTCTTTCAGAAAATTAACTTTAATATTCCCTGGCGCCTTTCTTTTATCACTAGAGATTATCTCCAGATCAAAAATTTGATCAAGAATCTTATAAGAATCTCTATAGACCTTATGCAATCCATGTTCCACCAAACACAATCTTTTATCTTTTGAGTACTTTTTCATAAACATCAACAACGTTTTTTCCATATCTTTCCCATGTAAATTTTTCAGCTCTTTTTCTGGCATTTTTTCCCATTTTCTCAATTTCCTTTGGATTGTTATAAAAATATAATATCTTTTCTTTTATTTCTTTTACACTTTTAGGCATGATGATAAACCCATCTTTTTTATCTCTTGCCACAGAACCAGCATTAGGTGTTGTTATTATTGGAAGGCCGCATGCCATGGCTTCATAGGTAGCTTTTGCAGAACCTTCTCTTAAAGAAGGGAATACAAAAACGTCAGCTTTTTGATATTCTTTGATTAAATTCTCCTCATTAAGATGACCTTTAAAAGTTATAGTTTTATTTTTTTTATATTTCTTAATCTGTTTTCTTGTTGTAACATGAGATCTTCCACAAATAACCAGTTTTGCGTCACTTAAATTTAAATGATCCCATGAATTAAGTAAACATAATATTCCTTTTCTACTTGCTAGACTGCCACTGAATATAAAAATGATTCCTTCTTTTTTCTTTATTTTACTTATTGGCTTGTATTTGTTGATATCAACTCCGAAAGGAATAATGAAAAATTTGTGAGAAGGAATACTATAATATTTGATTAGTTCTTTCTTAGAAAATTCAGATGGAACAATAAAATAGTCGATAAGTTTATTTGAAAACCATTTTTCTAGGTCATTGTTTTTTCTTGCAACTATTGAAACATCAAAAATAATTATTGAATCTAGATTTTGGACTTTTTTGATAAATTTCTTACTATTTTCCCAGGAATGAATAATTTTGCTTTTTTTTATATTTTTAAAAACAAAGATATTGAAAAAATAATCATTTATTTTTTTAGCAGGCAAATTTATGCTTATAAACTTATAAAATGCAGTTGCAATTTTGTTGAGTATTGAATTGATACTATTGCAATAAATTCTTTTTTTAAATTTAGAATCAGTATTGTTTCTAGCATATACTTTAAAATTATAATTTTTATTCAGAATATTCAATATTCTTTCCACTCTAAACCCTAATGTGCCATGTTTTCCAATATCGGAATTGCATACTAAAACAATATTACCTTTTTTCATTTTTTGTTACCCTCATAGCTATTGCCCAATTTTTATTTTTCCTAAAGACATCAATCAGGTATATTAATTTATCTTTATTTTTTTCTAAACAGAATGTGTGTAATCTTGTGACCTCTTCTTCATTTTCAATTATATTTGTATTTATAGATTCTCCCATTACAGCTTTTATTTTATCTTTGGATAAATATTTGATTAGAAGGGGATATACTTCTTTTCCATATTCATTATTCTTTTCTTTCTGCAAAAATACCATTAGCCATTTGTTCAATCTAAAAAGGTTACCTCCTGGTCTAGTAGGTAATTTTTTCCCCAGTAATATTGGATTTTGTGGATGTTGCTTCCATCCTTTTTCTAAGGAATCTGAATAAGCACATAGTAACTTTCTTCCTCCGCTCCCGTAAAACATAAACCATGTATTATTGTGCTTAAATACTATCTTATCATTTATTTCCTCATTTTTTGTTTTAAATAATTCAGCTTTCTTTTTCCACTTAAAAGGAAACTCATCATTAGAGGTATAATAAACATGATTTAGACGTTTTTTATTTTTTGTTTGTTGTTCTGGAAACATGTAGTAGGTGTTTTTATCCTTTATTATGTAGGGATACGATAATTTTATATTTTTTCCACCCAGACATTTTCCTAAATATTTAAAATTTTTATAATCTCGAGAAGAGCAAACACCAATAAATTTTTCTTTGTTATTTTTAAAAACTTCAAAAAAAACATAAATTTTATTTTTATTATGTATCATAAAAGGGTCTGCGATAAATTCTGCTTCTTTATCAATATCTTTAGGTTCAATTATAGTTTTATAATCTCCTTTAGCATTTTCCAAAAAAAAAGCATTTATTTTTATTAAACTTACTTTATTTTTATTAAACTGATATTTGATGGAGTCAAAGAAATATTTTGCAATAAACATCAATCTGCCCATTTTAATCATAACCCCATAATTCTATTAAATTTCTATTTAGAAGTTTAGATAATTCTTTGACTTCATTATAATATCTTTTCCTCAGCTTCACATAAAGAACAGGAGAAATCCCTCTTCTTTTAATCTTCTTTTGATTTATAGATACAATAAATTTCCATAATAATTTGTTTATCTTATCTGGTAGGAGCAATTTAATTGCATTTTTTATTTTAGAATTACGATTCTTCAAAAAAGAATAAATCAATTCAGATCTGTTTATCTTATTTGGATTATAATGTTTAAATTTAGGAACAAAGCTTTTATCTAATCCTAAGAATTCAAGCAGTTCATTATAGATTTTTTCTGGCTCGTTTTTTAAATCATCAAATAGTATCATCTTAATTTGATCTCTATTAAATAACCTCAAATATCTTTTAATTTGCTTAGAAAATTTTGATATTTCACTATAATAAAGAAAAGAAGGTTGTTTTACATCTCTTGGAATATTTATTCCTCTTTTCCTTTCATCTTCTTTTTCAAGAGCATTCTCAAAATTTTTTATATTTTCATGTCCCATAAAGACAAGGTGGGAGTGCCATGATTGAAGAAATTCTATAGGGTCTCTTATTAGTATGATCAGTTTAGCATTATTATTGAATTTGTATATTTCTTTTGCAGAAACAGATGAATAGAGATAGATTGCTGATTTTTCACCAAAAATTTCTTTGTTTTTGCATCGAGAAAACAACCTTAAATATCCTTCTTCTTTACGGCATTTATAAAACAATCTTCTTTTATGAAATTTATCGCTTTCTTTATGAAAATCTTTGCAAAAATATTCTGGTTCTGGAACCATACATGTTTCTGGATGCCATTTTAAATAATGAAAAACAGAGGAAGTGGCACACTTAGGTGCTCCAACTATGAATAAATTTGTTTTCTTCATTTTTTAAGTCCAACATAGTAAGTACGATATCCAAAAAAAGGAAAGGCTATATCTAAAAAAGATGATATAATCTTAAATAAATATCTAACATAATAAAATGGATTAAAAATTCCTTTAACATTTTTTGCATTTAAAACAAAAGATAATTTAAAGGATTTATAAACATCATCATTAAAGCTAACTATTTTTTTAAATCCAGTAATTTTTCCTAAATATTCTAATTCTTTTTTTGACATGTTTTTTTGATAAATCCAAATGTTTGGATTAAGTTTTGCAAATAAGCTTCTGAATATTGTCCATATCGAGTATTTGTTTGGAACTTCAATAAAGATTATGCCTTTATTTTTAAGAATTCTATAGGCTTCTTTAAAGATCTCTTTTTGTTCGTCTTTTTTAAAATGTTCTACAACTCCTACAGATAAGTAGTTATCAAATGATTCGTTCTCAAATGAAAGATTTTTTACATTTTCTTCTTTGAATCTTATATTCTTTTTATTATCAAAATCTTTCATTTTTTTTCATTTTCCTGAATAACTTTTTTATTAAAATCAATACCTGCTATATTGTAGCCTTTATCAGCCAAATTAAAAACATATTTTCCTGGTCCACAACCTGCTTCTAGTATTTTACCTTTCTTCAAATATTTTAATATGTATTTGATCGGATCCTTTTTATTAGTTATATTCATGATATCTTTTAATTCTCTTTTACCCCAATTTTCCCATTGTTCAGGTTTGTTCTTTTTCATAATAAATCATTATTTTATTTATTTCTTAAAATATAGATCATCTCCCTAATCTGCTCTTCAACAGTCATATTCTTAACTTGTTTATAAGCATTCTTCACTAATCTTTTTCTTAATTCATTATCCTTAGTTAATAACTCTATCGCTTTTGCAATTTCTTTAGCAGATCCTGGTTTTACCAATATCCCTGTTTCTTTGTCTTTAACATAACTGCTTACACTACCCACATCTGTTGCAATAACTGGAGTTCCAAAAGCCATAGGTTCAAAAGCTGTTTTGGGTTGTTTATCCCAAACTGAAGGAGTAACAACAACATCTGTTTTCTTATAAAAATCAAAAACTTCTTTTAATGACATTCTACCCAATTCTTTAATATTATCCAATTTTAAATCAGCAATTAATCTCTTAATTTCTTTTGTAAAACCCTGCCCTATAAAATAAACAACATAATCTTCTTTATTTTCTAATAAATTAATTGCTTTGATAAAATACTCAATCCCTTTTTCAGGATAAAAATTACCTACATATAATAATTTATAAGGCTTTTTTTTGAAAGCGTGTTCTTTAAATTCCAGATCTTTTTTGGATAAACTAGAAGAGATAAATGAGTGTTGTTTTTTTAACTTAGGGTATAAAACATCTCCTGAATAAAAAGTAGGTACATCATCAACCAGATATTTCATTAAATTATCATAGATAAGAGAAAACAACCATCCAGATAACTTTCTTATTGTTCTATAATTGGTTCTCCTTTTAAAAGCATTTGATTCATCTGCAATTACTCTTAGAAAATAATTTGTCTTAAATCTTTTTAGTTCTTTAGATACAAACATTCCGAAGAAATTACTGCCTGGAAGAAAAGACAGAAAAAAACTGTCTTTCTCTTTTTTAATGACTGATTTTATAATCTTTCTATTTTTTACTATATTCAATAGACTTTTTTGTTCTTGTAAAAAGAGAGGTTTAAGTTTAATGTTCTTAGCCAATCCTGTTTCTATTTCCTTTTCTTTGTTTGAATAGGGAGCGTATATGGTTATATCAAAATATTTAGCCAGTTCATTATATTGCGAAATAAATCCTCCAAAATCCTTTACATATTCATTTCCAAATTTGTAAAAAGTTCCTTGATCAAAAGCAATTAATCTATTTTTCATTCATAATCCTCATAATCACATCTTTCCATTTTTTTATATTTTCTTTTATCGAATATACTTTTTTAACATAGTTTACTGCGCCTTTTTGATATGTCTTGAATGATTTCTTATTTCCAGATAATTTTACTAAATCTTGATTCAAATTAGCTAGGTTCCCATTAGAAAATAGTCCTATTTTGTTCTTATCAAATACATTATCAGGATTACATCTTAATGACAAGATAGGTACACCAAAACTCATAGCTTCTAAACAGGTCATTGGCAAATCACCTTCAAAATCAGAGGTTAAAATAAAAACTTTTGCTTTTTTATAAAAGTCAAATATTCTTTTATATGCTATGAATTCATAAAATTTTAAATTCTTTATTTTTTTAGCATCTCTTTTAACCTGATTGAACAATTTTTTATCATTTGAAAAGGGACATATCATCTTAAAATTAATTTTTGGATTCAATGTAGCCAATTTCAAAAAGATTTCAGGATGTTTCCATTTAACACATCTTCCAATCCAAAGCACATCTTTTTTATCGACTTTTATTTTATTGATATTTAATCCTTTTTTGATTATACAGAGGAGATTATTATGATAGTTCTTTTTGATTAACCTGCTTTGTTCTTTGTTTTGTGCAACAAACATGCCTGTGTTTTTTAAACCATAATCAAATATTTTTCCAATTATGCCTTTTGTTCTTTTTTTATTTACATCATTTTTATGAGCCACACTATAAACAAATTTTTTATTGTATCTTTTAGAATAAAAAGCGCAGATCCCTGTTTCAGCTCCATGAGCTCTTTGGATAATTATATCTGGATTTATTTTTTTTAGAGTAAGATAAAGATTAACTGGCCCTTTTATGTAATTGAGTACTGTTTTTTTAAGAGAAAATGATTTGATAACCTTTATTTTGTTATATATCTCTACATCTTTTTGGCCAAAATCTCCCACAACAAGGCTTACATCAAAATTACTATTTTTAGACAATTCTTTAGAAATTATGTGTTGCTGGACTTCTGCCCCTCCATAAATAGCATTGCATCTGGGATTAAAGAGGGGATATGCATAAATTGAAACAAAACAAATTTTTATTTTATCCATTTTCCAAACCATTTTCCAAACAAGAACAATCTTATTTTATAGATATTATACATCCTGCTATCTTCTTGCATAATTTTTTCTTTGAAAAAATCATGGAGTTCTCGATCTAAATCAGATAAATAAGAGATTGTTCTTGTCAAATCACTTTTGTATTCTTCGCTTAAAATCCATCTTTCAAGAGGCACTGTAAAACCATGTTTTTTTCTTTTTATTATTTCATCAGGAAGTATGTCTTTGATTATTTCTCTCATAATTTTTTTTGTTTTGAATAGGTCTGTTTTCCACTTGGTGGGAATTTTTTGTGCAAATTCAACAAAACGATAATCCATAAAAGGGCTTCTTACTTCTAAAGAATTTGCCATTGAAGCTCTATCAACTTTTAACAGAAAATTGTCTGGTAATGTATTATATAGAAGGTCATTTATCCTTAACGCTTCGCCCAATGAATTTTTGCCTTTTTCAAGGCATGTTTTCATATTTTCAATAGTCCATTTTTTATATGATTCAGGCCTTAATCCTGTTCCTTGCAGCGAATGAGAAAAAATATTTTCAGGATTTTCAAGTGATACCTTGAATCCCTCTTTTAATAAGAAAAGGCTTTCATAACGGTTCATATTCTTCTTTGCAGGAATTTTGCTTCCAACAACCCTAAATGATTTAGGGAGTTTTCTCATAAAATCCATCCTTGTACCCAGAAGGTGGGTTGAATAACCTCCAAATATCTCATCTCCCCCGTCGCCACTAAGAGCAACAATAACTTCTTCACGAGCCATTTTGCTCAGATTATATACTGGAAACCCTGAATAATCTGCAAAAGGCTCATCATAAATCCAGGGATATTTATCAAGAAGCTTTTTGAAATCTTGCTCTTTAAAATAATCATGGTGATGTTTTGTTTTTAGATAGTCTTTAACAATGTTTATATATTTGGATTCATCAAATTTACCTTCAAAACCTATAGAAAAAGTATTTAGATTTCCCAATTCTGTAAAATCTTTCATAGATGCAACAACAGCACTAGAATCAAGACCTCCGCTCAAAAAAGCACCCACAGGAACATCTGAGATCATTCTCATCCTGACAGAATCCTTAAGGATTTTCCTTCCCTCTTCAATAAGTTTCTTTTTGTCATAAACAGGATCATAATCAGGAATCTCATAATAATTCCATTTTTTTATCTCTTTGCTTTTAAGATCAAAAACTAGATTTTGCCTTGCTTCCAGCTTATAGACATCTTTATAGATAGAGTAAGGAGAAGGTATAAATCCCAATGCAAAATAAAGCTGTAGAGCATCCTTATTTAGATTCTCTTTTTTATTTATCTCCAGATCCTTATGCTCTAAGATGCTTTTAAGTTCACTTCCAAAAATAAATTTTCCATCTTTAAGATAATAATAAAAAGGTTTCTGTCCAAGCCTATCTCTGGAACAAAAAAGTATATTCTTCTCAAGATCCATGATACAAAAAGCCCACATCCCATTGAACTTCTTGACGCAATCAAAACCCCATTCTATATAGCTTGCAAGTATAACTTCTGTGTCTGTTTGGGTGTTAAATATGTAACCCTTGCTTTCTAATTCCTTTTTAAGTTCTTTAAAATTATAGACCTCTCCATTAAAAACTATGCATTTAGATTCTTTTATCCTTCCTCTTAAAAATTGATTATATCTTTCAGAATCAAGCTTCTCACTAAAAGCACCTTCTTTTTTAGAGTAAAACATCGGCTGCCGCCCTTTCTCACTAAGATCAAGGATACTTAACCTTCTATGGCCTAGAGAAACACCCTTATCAGTGTAGCTGCCTTTGTCATCAGGCCCTCTATGCCTGATAGAATCAGCCATCTTCTCAACTAGTTCTCTGTCCTCCCAATTAAATCCGACTATTCCGCACATTTTGCATCAAACCGATAACCAAATATCTTAATGTCTTTTTTATATCTATTCTCTACTAATCTCTTGGTTTTATTGTTATAATATTTTTTATAATCAACATCAAATATTCTGTTTTTATGAGGCACAGAATTTGATAATCCTGCCTTTTTTAATATCATTCCTACTTCCTTGCCATATCTTTCAAAATGAGCAACACCATCTACAATAACATTGCCTTGGATATCTGTAACAGTAAGATACTGGGATTTAAAGTGCCTATTAGATCTCCAATCAGGTATTTTACATATATGTTTTACAAAGCTCTCAAAAGAATCTCCTTTAAATCCTGCAACATGTTCAGCCTTCTTTTTATTTGTCGTGTAATCTTTATACAAAGAAAAAAGTCTATCCCATGGATTCCTTACAACAGTAAATTTAAAATAACCTTTATTTTTTACAATGCTTCTGTTTTTAAATATTCCCTTTATCTTTTCTTTTATATTTATCCTTTCCGGATAAATGCCTCTCGCATAAAATATAGATTTAATTGAACTGCATCCTGTTTTCTGAATAGCAAAATAAGCGCATTTATGTTTATGTGATACCCATAGCTCAGGAAGCTTGCTGGGGATAAATAAATCCTCTATTCTGCTTTTAAGATATCTTAATCTAAGATTTTTCATTTTATTTTTAAACTTGCATATATCTTTTCATAGCTTTCAGCCATCTTATCAACATCAAATATCTTGCTTTTCTTATAAGCGTTTCTTTTTAACCTTTCTCTTAATTTTTTGTCATCTAAAATATTCTCAATAGCCTCAGCCATCTTCTCAGGAGATTTAACCTCAACAAGCAGTCCTTCTTTCCCATCTTCAATGATCTCTTTGTTTTCAGGAATATCAGTACTAACGATAGGGCACCTATGATGCATAGCCTCTATCAAGGCATTGCTCTGGCCTTCATAAAGAGTAGGAAGAAAAAATACGTCTGCTTTTTTCAGAAGTTCTTTCGCATCTTTTCTGAACCCTAAAAATTTTATGAACCGGTCTAATCCTTTCTTTTTAGCTGTTTTCTTTATACTTTTTTCCATCTCTCCTTCGCCTATATACATAAAGACAATGTCTTTTTTTTTCTTGGAAAGCTCTTCACAGGTCCTTACATTGGTGGGATAATCTTTCTGTTTTCTGAAATTGGCTATTGTCATTATCTTCTTCTTTTCTGGAAAAAGGTCTTTTCCTTTTGTTTTCTTAAAATCAATGCCGTTATATATCACTTTTATCTTTTTTGGATCATAATGAATCTTTCCAATAAGAAATTTTTTGGTAGTCTTTGAGTTTGTAGTTATATGATCGCAGTTAAAGTCAAGTAGCCTTTCTCCCAGATTCTGAAGGAAAAACCTTTTTTCCTTTACTCTTACAGAACATATCAGCTTAAATTTATATCCTGAGATTATCTTCACTATTTTTGCTGTTATATTTGAATGGGGAAGAAAAGAATGCACAACATCTGGCTTGAATCTCTCAATCTCTTTCTTCAGCCCAAGAAGAGCCTTTAAGAAATTCAGCTTTGAGCTTATTTTTATTGTCTTAACAGATATCCCTTTTTCCTTAAATCTTTCAGCATAATGCCCTCCATAAAAATTGATAACCTTTACTTTATGCTTTTCCTTCATCCTTGAGACAAGGTTGTATAGCTGAGTCTCAGCTCCGCTTAGGGTTAGCCCTGTTATAACATACAAGATCTTCATCCATACATCCCCGCATATTTGCTTATCAGCTTGTCCCAGCTAAACTCCTTTATCTTTGCATAACCTTTCTCCCCAAGCTTTCTGCACAGATCATCATCCTCAGCAAGAATACTTATCTTCTCAGCAAAACATTCAGCATCATCCACATCACACAAAAATCCATTTTCTCCATCCTCAATAAGATCAGCTGTACACCCGGCATCAGAAGAAGCAACAGCCAGCCTGGAAGCCATAGCTTCCATGACTATCCCTGGCAGCCCCTCCCCTCTTGAAGGTAGCAAAAGAAGATCAGCGCTCTTTAACAAGTCAGGAATATCCTTTCTCCATCCCAGAAACTTAACATTATCCATGCTATATCTTTCAGCCATATTAACATACTCCTGCTTCTTAGGCCCGTCTCCTACCAGAAGAAGCTTAACATCCAGCTTCCTGACAGCCTTAAGCATAATATCAATACCTTTTCTTGGAACAATCAATCCAGCATAAACAACAACAAGATCATTTTCATTTAATCCAAGAGATCTTCTTATATCTTTTCCATGCCTAAACTTCTCAAGATTGATTCCAGTAGGGATAACAACAATCTTTTTCTCTTTAACACCTGCCTTTCTCGCATATTCTATCATGCTTTTCCCATAAAGATGTATCTTATCAGGCACAGAAAAAACAAACCACCCGAATATCTTGGAATATAGATAGAACATATTATCTATCAGTTTTCCAGAGCTGAAAGAATAGCCTGGAAAAGTATCGCAGCTCATGATAAGTTTCTTTCCTGGAAAAAATAACTTTAAAAAAACAGCAAAGATAGAATTGATATAAAAATAAGTCCACATATGGATAACATCATATTTCCAAAATACTCTGAAAAGATTGATAAAAAACATAGGCGTCACAGGTATAGGCCATTCAAAATTCCCAGGCAAACTTACAGCAGAATAAGAGTATATCTTTGCTTTACTGAAGTCAGAATGCCATTTATCATCAACACCCCTGAAAAGTTTTTTAGGCGCAAACAACCCTATCTCATTCTCATCCCCTAACCTGCTTATAAGCTCAGATACAGGTCTTCTTATCAAAAAAGTGGGATTGATATAGCATATTCTCATCATAACCACTAAAGATCATTTATTTATAAAACTAGTTGTTATTTATCTCTTTTCTCGACAGCGATCTTTCCCACGACTCTCTCAACCTTGTTCTGGGTTTTCCTCACGATAGAATATGTATGGAACAATATCCCTATCATCAGCATAAGCCCAACTATGATAAAAAAATCCAGTCTTCTTCCAAGACTTAACACATCCTTGATCAAAAAATCAAGAGATGTTGGAAATATCACAAGCAGCAAAAAAGCAGCCCATACGCCAAACCAAAAAAAATATTCTCCTGCATTAAGCTCTTTCCTTCTCTGATGAAGAAAAGTTACATACATCATGATAAGCGCAAAAAGCACCCCTAATATCTGTATTCCAAGTATCATCCTTTCATCCTCCACATTATCATGTTTAATACTATCTTGATCCCGTCAAACATAGTAGTTCCTTTATACTTCTCTGAGTATATAGTCTGGATAGGGATCTGTTTGTACCTCATTTTTTTCTTTCCCATCCTTGCTATCATCTCAGACTCCATGCTGTAATCATTAGAGCTCCATCTTATCTTCCTGTAGGCATAATTGGTAAATGCCCTGTACCCGCATTGCGTGTCTTTTAATGTTATCCCATACAATATCTTTGTTACAAAGTTTATAAAATTATTTCCTATCTTGAAAACAAGAGGCATATTCCTGTCAAACTTCCTGTATCCAAAAACAATATCAGAATCTTCAAGAGCCTCAAGAAATGCAGGTATCTCCTTTGGGTCATGCTGTCCGTCAGAATCTATCAATATTATCTTTTCAGCTCCCTTGCCAACAATAAAATCACAGCCAGTCTTTACAGCAGACCCTTTCCCAAGGTTGATTATATGCCTTAACACTAGAGCTCCTGCTTTCTTTGCAACCTCGCTTGTATTATCAGTGCTGCCGTCATCAACAACAAGAACATTGTTTACATACTTTTTAGTATGCTTTATAACAGGCCCTATTTTTTCGCTTTCATTCATAGCAGGGATTACAGCCCAGATATTTTCAGTCATTTTATTCTAATTCTATCTCAAACTCAGATTCCTCAGAACTGTCATCTTCAGGCTCAGATGTATTTGTTATCTTTTCAGTATCTTCCTGTTTATCTTCAAATCCCTTTTTATCCTTTAAAAGTATGATATGATAGCCAAACTGGGTCTTTATAGGTTCTGAAATCTCTCCAATATCAAGAGAAAATGCAGCATCTTCAAATCCCTTTACCATCTGTCCCTTTCCAAACCATCCAAGATCTCCTCCCTGAGCAGCAGAAGGGCATTCAGAATGCTCTTCAGCCAATGAAGCAAAGTTCTCTGTATCAGCTTCTTCAGAGATATCCTCTATCATCGCAAGAGCCTCTTCATCTGTTCTTGAATCAGTCTTTACTAAGATATGCGATGCTCTTACTTCTTTCTCATCAGTTTCCTCAATAACCTCTTCTTCAGCATAAGCATCTCTCTTATTACTGCCCTGCCAGTCAACATCATAAGTATATATCTTCTGCCCTGTAACCTGGGTCTTATCAGCTAAAAGGTCAAAATGCTCAAGCCCATGCCCTTCAAAAAAGAACATCTTTGTAAACATGCTGTATGCAAGCCTTGGATCACTCAGCTGTACAGCATAGCTGTTTCCAGCCGGAACAAGGATAACTGAAACTCCGATCGTATTCTTGTCAAACTCTTTTTTTCTGACTGAATCCTTGTCAACATATACTATTGAATTAGGATGAGCATCCTCGCCTTCTGCAGGTATAACTGCATCAAATGTCTCTAGGTCTATCTCTATAGGTATCGGCTGTCCTGCATTTACAACGCATTTTACCATATCGCCTTCAACATTACACCCTCTCTTTCCCCCGATATAGCTTGGCCATGGGCTTATCCATCTGTCTGCATCTGTATTCTGCACTTCATAAAATATATTGTCTGCCTCTTCTTCACTTAGGTTAAACCTATCTCTCAAAAGTTCAGTCCCTTCCATCGCATCAAGATTCTTTACAGACTGATACATATATGCTTTTTCAAAATCCCATGAACCAAAGTGGCCCCAAACTCCTGCTTTTCCTACCATATCTTCAGAAGCTATGAAATAATGAGGCAGTGTATCTTCGCATTTTGTATATTTGATCACCATTGAAACTTCTTTATCATCAAAGCCTTCTTCTTCAAGCAACTCTTCAGTCTCTTCTGCATCAAGAACAAATATCTTCTCCAATAATCCTACAGCTTCAACAGTATGCTTATTCTCAACTGTAATGCTGCATTTTCCTTTTCCAGAAACTTCATTCTTCCATTCCCATTCTCCATCAGCCAAAAAGCATCCTATAAGATGAGGCGGCAGCTCCTGTCCGCAGTTAAGCATCCTTAATATTCCCAAAGCCTTTGTCTCATTATTCTCTATAAGGCTTTTTCCTGCCCAGTGTATCCTTTCTCCCTGGTTTCCTCCGTCAAAAGTCACTCTTACATCATTAGCCACAAACCAGTGTCCAAAATCCCACCATGTAGTTATATAGCCTATTCCGTCTTCAGCATCTTCTTTGATCTCATCAAGAGTAGAATCCCATGCATCATTATAGCTTGGGATCTCATTAAGAGCGATATTATGTGCAGCCTTTATAGGAGAAACTAAAAACAGGCAGAACAAGACTATCAGCACAGCGCTTGTTACCCTCTTGTCAATATGCATCTCACTGCTTATCCAGTCTCTCAAGAAATTATATACTGTTCCTACACCTATTCCAAAAGCCACTGCAAAAGCAGGAACCATCAATATAGCAAACCTTACTCCTTTTGTAAATCCATACCCTGTCCCAAAGAACCATATCGCTATAAGCAGAGTATACATTATATAATGATCTCCCTCTTTGTTCTTCTTAAGCGCTGCAAATATTATCCCCAATATTGCAAATGTAAAAAGAAGATTTCCGCCCATCTGATCCACAATCTGCCCCAAAGGCACAACATTAAATTCAGCAACAGTCGTAAGAACATTAGGCCATATAGACTTAACTGCAACATCTTTCATCATGGCAAATCCTATTACCTGGCTGTAAAGAAGCTTTACAGCACTTATAGATGAAGCAAATATTATCGATAAAAGCCCTATCCCTAAAAATAAAGCAGACTTTCCGACAGGCATCTTGACCTTTTCAAACAATGCTTTAAAATCAAAAGACCCTTTCTTATATACATGAATAGCAGCAACAACTATCACATATCCTGCAGCTGCGACCAAAAGAAAATCATAGATATGATAAGGCCTCCACATCTTGGTAAATAAGTAGAAACTGATTCCACCTAACACTGAAAACAAGGATGTCTTTTTCCAGTCTTCAGCATACACTGCCTCTAAAAAGAACCACATTATAAACAATGGAAATATTATATTTGCAGCATCTGTATCAGAAAATCCTGCAGGTGTCCTGCTCAATAAAGCAGAATTCACAGCAACGATCATAGCTGCGAAAAATCCACCTATATTCCCTCCAAGCTTCTTTGCTATGAAAAAAGCAGGG